>JBIKSQ010000025.1:0-11695 GCA_044348555.1 Candidatus Nanopelagicales bacterium
AACCGCCTGGTTGACTTGGTCGGATTTGTAGGCGCTTCTTTATGACAGTTCGCTCATTGAGCGACCTTGAATTAGACGGCAAAAAGGTTTTGGTCCGAGTTGACTTCAACGTTCCTTTTCAAAAGGACGTTGAACCTCGGACCATTTCCGATGATGGCCGAATTCGAGCCGCTCTTCCCACCATCAAGAAGTTGATTGATTCCGGTGCTGCTGTAATTTTGATGGCCCATCTAGGTCGACCAAAAGGCGTACCCTCAGCTGAGTTCTCACTTGAACCGGTTGCAAAGCGATTGGCTGAACTGCTTGGCGCTCCGGTTGCATTCGCAACGGACGTAACTGGCGATAGTGCAAAGGCCGTGGTTGCTGGGTTGCAGATTGGCGACGTAGCTTTGCTAGAAAATGTTCGCTTCGATGCTCGCGAGACTTCCAAGGAAGTTGCTGAGCGGGCAGCTCTCGCTGAAGAGCTCGCTGCTTTCGCAGACGCTTTTGTTAGCGATGGATTTGGGGTAGTGCACCGGGAGCAAGCTTCGGTTACGGATGTTGCACGGTTGCTCCCACATGCCGCTGGGCTGCTGGTTGAGTCTGAGACAAAAGTGTTTCGCAAAGTGCTAGATGATCCGGAGCGCCCATACACGGTTGTGCTGGGTGGATCTAAAGTCTCTGACAAACTAGGTGTTATTTCACATCTTCTGCAAAAAGTTGACACTCTGATCATTGGTGGAGGAATGTGTTTTACATTCCTAGCGGCTGCAGGTCACGAAGTGGGCGATTCCCTGCTTGAAGCAGACCAGATCGAAACGGTGAGTGGGTTTGTTGAGGAAGCAAAACGACGCGGTGTGAAGTTGCTGCTACCAACCGATGTTGTGGTTGCAGATGCTTTCGCTCCTGATGCGAACACAAAGACGGTGGACGTCTCAGGCATTGAGGCTGGTTGGCGCGGACTGGATATCGGTCCTGCATCAATCGCACTTTTCGTCGAGGCCATCAAAGCTTCGAAAACTGTAGTTTGGAATGGCCCAATGGGTGTGTTTGAAATGTCAGCGTTTGCCGCAGGCACCAAACAAATTGCAATCGCAATAACTGAAGTCGAAGGTATGACAGTTGTTGGCGGTGGCGATTCGGCAGCTGCTGTTCGACTTCTGGAAATTGGTGAAGAGAAATTTTCCCATATTTCTACCGGCGGTGGAGCATCGCTTGAGTTTCTCGAGGGCAAACAATTGCCTGGTATCACAGTTCTGGAGGCATAAATGTCCGACGCTCGTAAGCCGTTGATGGCTGGCAACTGGAAAATGAATGTGAATCATTTAGAGGCAGTGCACTTGGTGCAGAAACTTGCCTTTTCAATGAACAAGGATGATTTTGCGGCAGTTGACGTTGCAGTTCTTCCTCCGTTTACAGATCTGCGTTCCGTTCAAACCGCAGTCCAAAGTGATGATCTGAAGTTGCAGTATGGCTCGCAAGACATCAGTGCTTTTGATTCAGGCGCATACACAGGTGAAGTTAGTGGAGTTTTGTTAAACAAACTCGGCTGCACATATGCGGTTGTAGGACACAGCGAGAGACGGCAATACCACAACGAGTCTGACGATGTTGTAAACGCAAAAGCAAAGGCAGCGATTCGCCATAACTTGATTCCAATTGTTTGTGTTGGTGAGCCGCTCGAAATCCGCAAGGCCGGAACTCATGTGGATTACACACTGGCCCAGGTAGAGGGCAGCTTGGCCGATCTCACAGCCGAGCAGGTGGCGGATTTAGTGATTGCCTATGAACCAGTTTGGGCAATCGGCACCGGCGAAGTAGCTACACCGGAAGATGCTCAAGAAGTCTGCAGTGCAATTCGCGCTTGGGTAAGAAGTACTCACGGTGATGGGGCAGCGGACGGAGTTCGCGTGCTTTATGGCGGTTCAGTCAAGGCCAGCAACATTGCGTCAATCATGTCCAAAGCCGACGTAGATGGTGCCCTTATTGGTGGCGCCAGCCTTGATGCCGATGAATTCGTGGCTATTGCTCGCTTTCATATGCACCCGGCAGATAACTGACAGGCTAACGAGGTAGAGTCCGCGGCATGGAATTAGCATTTCGAATAGCCTTAATCATCGTCAGCCTGCTTCTGATTGTCCTAGTTTTGCTTCACAAGGGACGCGGCGGCGGAATGTCTGACATGTTCGGCGGCGGTGGCGGTGGCGGAAACCAAAGCGGATCATCGGTTGCTGAAAAGAACCTGAATCGTTTCACCCTTAGTTTGGGTATCATCTGGCTCGCACTGATTATTTCCCTCGGTTTGATACTGAAGGGCTAGGAGTACAAAATGGCAGGTGGATCCGCAATTCGTGGTAGTCGCGTTGGCGCTGGCCCAATGGGTGAGTCCGAACGCGGACAATCAATTCCGAAGTCTCGGATTTCTTACTGGTGTGCTGACGGTCATGAAACTTCAGTGGCTTTTGCGATTGAGGCAGAAGGACATCCTGAATTGTGGGATTGCCCACGTTGTGGGGCACCAGCTGGTCAGGATGAAAAGAATCCACCAAGGGCAACGAAGACTGAGCCATACAAAACTCATCTTGCTTACGTAAAAGAGCGCCGCAGTGATGAAGAAGTTCAGTCAATCGTCCAAGAATCTTTCGACAATCTGAAGTCTGAACTTTCAGAGTAGTTTTTAGGTTTAATAAAGGCCCGATAGCGGTTGCTATCGGGCCTTTAAGTTTTGCTAATTTCGAGGTGTTGAATGTTTATTTGTTGGTTTTCTCAACAATCGACTTAACAATTGCTTCAACATTGAAACCGTATTTATGAAAGAGCTTGGTTGGATCTGCTGATTCACCAAAGTGGTCAAGTCCCACAACCAAGCCATCCTGAACGAACTTGTACCAAGACGCGGTAGCACCTGCCTCAATTGAAACTTTGAAGTGAGACTTTGGAATTACTGACTGCTGGTAATCAATCGACTCCGCCTCAAACCATTCAACACAAGGCATTGAAACTACGTTGGCTTTGATTCCTTGGTTATCGAGAGCTTCAGCAACACTTAATGCCAGAGAGACTTCAGAGCCAGTGGCGATGATTGAGATGGTTGCATCAGCTTTTTGCAGAACTAAGTAGCCACCACGGGCAACTCCGGAAAGTGCGGCCTCAGCATCAACCACAACTGGCAAATCCTGGCGACTCAATGCAATCCCTGCGGGGATTGAGCGTTTAAGAATCTCGAACCAAGCAGCCGCGGTTTCGTTGCCATCAGCTGGTCGGACAACCGAGAAGTTTGGAATCAATCGCAGCGCCGCGAGGTGTTCCACTGGCTGATGGGTTGGGCCATCTTCGCCTAGCCCGATCGAGTCATGGGTCCAGACATAAGTAACTGGAATGTTCATGAGTGCCGATAGCCGGACAGCTCCACGCATATAGTCACTGAAAACTAGGAAGGTGCCGCCGTACGGATGGAAGTTTGTAAGTGCCATTCCGTTCAGAATTCCGCCCATCGCATGTTCGCGGATACCAAAGTGAATGTTTAATCCGCTTGGTGAACCGGCCGAGTAGCTCAGTTCCTGCTCAATCCAAGTTCCGTTACTTTCTGCCAAGTCAGCTGAGCCGCCTCTGATTTTTGGAGACACTTTGACAAGTGAATTCAAAACTTTACTGCCAGCTTTTCGGGTTGCAATCTTTGAGCCAACTTCGAATTGAGGAAGCGCAGCCTTTAGAGCATTCGCATCTAGCTCTGATTCAAAGGATTCAAAGATTGAAAAACTGTGGGGCTCTGCAATCTTGAAATCTGAAATTCGGGTAGTCCATTCCTGCTGATCCGCCGCACCTCGATCACCAACTTTGCGGGCGTGTGCCAAAGCTGCCTCGTCCACGAAGAACTTCACCTCAGGGTCTAACCCAAGCAAGGTTTTGGTCGCAGCAATTTCATTATCGCCAAGGGGCGCGCCATGCGCTTTTGCGGTGTTCTGCAAATTTGGTGCTGGCCAGGCGATTGTGGTTTCAAGGCGAATCAAAGTTGGGCCAAGCTTTTGGTCCTTGGCACTCTTCAACGCAGTATCGAGTGCTTCTAGATCTACATCACCATCTGGCAATTTTGGAACTTCAATTACTTGCCAACCGTACGAGCGGTATCGAGCTGCGACATCCTCACTGAAAGCTAAATCTGTGGCGCCATCAATTGAAATTTTGTTGTCATCGTAAATCAAAATCAAATTGTCTAACTCAAGGTGCCCAGCCAGGCTCGATGCTTCTGCTGATACACCTTCTTGCAAGCACCCATCTCCAGCAAGAACGTAGACCTGCTGATCAAAAAGATCTGAAAAGTCTGCGCTTGCGATTGTTGCTGCTTGATGCTTTAGAGCCAATGCCATACCAACCGCATTCGCTATGCCTTGGCCGAGCGGGCCAGTCGTAGTTTCAACGCCAGCAGTGTGGCCAAACTCGGGATGACCTGGTGTCAGCGAACCTTCTTTTCGGAAACTCTTTATGTCTTCAATATGTAAGCCATACCCAGATAGAAAAAGCTGTGTGTAAAGCGTCATGCTTGAGTGGCCAATAGACAGAACAAACCGATCACGACCCGCCCAATTTGGCTCTTTTGGATTGTGCCGAAGGTGTTTTTGAAATATGAGATACGCCACAGGTGCCAGAGCCATTGCTGTACCCGGATGACCGTTGCCCGCGTTCTGCACCGCATCTGCTGCGAGCGCGCGCGACATTTTTACAGCTCTTGCATCAAGTTCAGACCAAGACAGAGTCACGTGAGTCCCTTTCGTTGGGGCGATTCATTCAACAACCCCTATTGTTCCACCTCAAGACACTAGACATCCTTCGGGACTGTCTTTATAAGGAGAAACGAGTGACCACGTCCAACGCGATTCGCCCGAAAGCGACTCTGCGGGATTATGTGATTCTGACAAAACCACGAATCATTGAACTTTTACTGGTTACCACCGTCCCCACAATGATGTTTGCAGCCGGGGGCTGGCCTGAAATTTCAATCGCGATCGCGACTCTGATTGGTGGCTCACTGGCTGCTGGTGGAGCCAATGTTCTCAACTGCTACATCGACTCTGATATCGATGCCGAAATGCCTAGAACCGCTCATCGCGCCTCTGCCACTGGAGCAATCTCACCTCGACAAACTTTGATATTCGGTTTCACTTTATCGTTTTTGTCAGTTCTTGTTTTGGGCACATTCACAAACCAGGTGGCAGCATCTTTAGCTGCTGCTGCCATCATTTTTTATGTCGGTGTCTACTCACTTTTGCTCAAACGACGAACCAAGCAGAACATTGTTTGGGGTGGAATTGCTGGAAGTTTTCCAGTTGTAATTGGCTGGTCTGCAATCACTGGCTCACTTTCGTGGGAACCGCTGGTGCTTTTTCTCATCGTCTTCTGGTGGACCCCGCCGCACTACTGGCCACTAGCCATTCAGTTTAAGGATGAGTACGCAAAAGTTAACGTTCCAATGCTTCCAGTTGTTGCTCCGGCAACTGAAGTAGTTCGCCAAATCATCATCTACAGCTGGATCATGGTTGGGTTCTCGTTGCTGCTTATCCCAGCAGCTGGATTGGTCTATGCAGTGCTTGCGATAACTGCTGGCGCATGGTTTTTGTTTTCAACCTACCGGTTGAAGAAATCAATAGCTCTTGAATCCAACATTGGAAAGAACGCGATGAGCATTTTTCACGGCTCAATAACTTATCTGTCAGTAGTTTTCTTTGCAGTCGGTTTGAGCGCGTTCTTCTAAACCTGAATTTCAAATCGGGCTCGACGGCTCACATAAACAGCTGCAATCCAAATCAAAACTGCCATCACAACATGGATGCCCACAAGCAAAATCGGTAGACCAGTGAAGTACTGGGTGTAACCAATCACGCCTTGAACGGCAGTTCCCAAGGTGAGTAACTGCAATGATCTAATCGCACTTTTCGGAATAACGTCAGCCTTCACTAATAACCAAGCTGCAAACAAAACACCCACAAACAGCCAGACCGATTCGGCATGAATCCAAGCTAACGTCACCGGATCAAACGGGAGCGCACTGGCAACATCGGCATCACCCGAGTGCGGGCCACTGTTCGTCACTAACGACCCCAGCGCCACAACCGCAAGAGCAGAAAACAAAACTGCTTTTCCTGAAATCGCACTGACCACACTTGTAGGAGTTTGGTTTGGGTGAACGTACAAGTCGTACAGATAGACCGAGACTGCGACCAGATAAATTGAAACCATTAGATGCACAATCACCACAGCCGAGTTCAAATCGGTCAGCACAGTTATTCCGCCTAAGACTGCCTGAACAACCGTCCCAGCAAAAGGAATAACAGCAATTCGGCGAATTCGTTTGTCGGTCCTAGTTTTGAAAACGCTAATGAGGCTCAAGATTGCCATAATTGCGAGTACGCCAGTGAGTGTGCGGTTTCCGAACTCAATGTACTTGTGATAGCCCTCGGCTTGGTGGAAAGTAGGAGTGAAAGAGCCGGGAGTGCACTGTGGCCAGCTCGGGCAGCCGAGGCCAGATCCGGTCAGTCGCACGGTTGCGCCAGTAACAATGATTGCACCCTGTGCAATCAGATTGCCAAGCAGGATTTTCTTTACAAATTCAAAGCGCATAACAAAAGAATACTTGGCTTAATCCCATTTGAAAGTTCGAGCGGCAGTGACTTGAAACACCACGGCGTAAACAAAAAGTCCGAGCAGATAAACCGCATCTCCCTGCCAAACTTGAAGCCACATGGAAAGTGGGTTTAGCCACGACCAGATGGTGTCAACCGCCAGCCAGGCAGTAGCACTAAGCAAAACCAAACTTAAGTTAGCGCTTGCTAACACGGCCTCGGCCCGAAGCGTTGATGCGATTGTGACTGCGATTCCAGCCGTGCCGATGATGAGCAGCGGATAACCCAAAATTGCGACCCAGGATGCGGAGAATTCATTGAAGAGTGCAAAGCTGACGGCGAGCAATACGAGAGTTTGAATCACGGTTTGGAAAAACAGTGCGCCTAATCGACCGGCTAAGAATCCTCTAACTCCAATTGTCGTAAAGGCCCAACCTTTAATAGATCCGTAACGGCGATCAAAAGCTAGTCCGATTGCAGGTCCTGCCAAGTTACTGCCAAGCACTGTAAGCCCGATTGCCAAAGCCAGGATTGATTCACCCAAGTCGGAAAATCGTCCCAGTAGCAAAACCCCGACCGGGAGCACGATCGAAATCAGTTGCTGCTCAGAGTTGCGAGCTGCTGATACAAACTCAAACTTAACTTGCTGCCAAATTTTCTTAATCATTTGAAATCACCTGGTAACTCGTTACTTCACAATTGGTTTCATTTTGCAGAGCATTTAGAACCATCCAAGGTTTGGCTTCTTGAATCTCGTATCCGTTGGAAATCTTTGCAAGTCCAAACTTTTCGATAGTCGCTTGATTCAATGGTGCACTCGTAGTGAAAAAAGCTGTACCGGTTCGATTTGATTTTGATCCAATCGATAAGACTTGATTGCAGATTGCAGCAATGTCCATCGCGTAATGTGATGTAATCAATGCAGCTCCACCATTTGCCAGGAATTCCCGCATGAGTGTGTAGAAAACCGCCCGAGTTTCTTCATCCAGACCAACGGTTGGCTCATCTAAAATCAAAACCTTGGGGGAGTGAGCTAGCGCTGAATAGAGTGCCAGCCGTTGCTTTTCTCCGCCGGAAAGCGAGCGAATTGGCCGTTTCGTTGTCGGCACCTGCAGTAACTCCAGCAGCTCTTCATTCACACCTTGGCCGTTTAGCCGGCCGAGTTGATTTATCCAACGAATGGGTGAGACGCTGAAAGGCAGCCCGGCGTCCTGCCAGACAACGCCAATTTGGGCGGATTCTCGAAGTTTTTGCAGACCCGGGGTGATCTCGATCGACCCAGTTAGCGGCTTATTCAAGCCCAGCAGGGTTCTAATCAAGGTGGTCTTGCCAGACCCATTGGGACCCACCAAGCCCAACGCAGTGCCGCCAGACAGCCTAAAGTTGATATCTGCAGCCAGGGGTTGCCCATAGCCAATTGCGAGGTCCTGCGCGGTAATTTGCACACGCCGAGTGTAAAAGGTGCGGAATTAAGGTATTTACGCAACACTTAGGTTGTGAAAATCCTTGGAGAAGCCCCAACTCGGGTCGCACAGACACTGCTTGAGCAGGGTCCTGTGACGGTTGCTGAACTTTCCGAGATTTTTCAACTCACACCGGCTGCGATTCGAAAGCATCTTGATGTGCTTGAAGCAGCCGATCTGGTCTCAAGTCACGAGCAGGCTCCCTATGGTCCAACCTCGCCAGCTCTGCACGGAAAAGGCCGGCCAGCAAAATATTTTGCACTAACACCAACTGGTCGAGAGAGATTTGCACCTGCTTCAAATCGGGTTGCACTCAGCGCGATCGATTTCATTTCTGAAAAACTCGGTTCGGCTGGAGTGGCCGAATTTGCCGAGAGCATTTTTCAAGATTTAGTTTCAGGCGTCGACAACGTCGATGATGTTGTTGAACGTCTGCACACTGGGGGCTATTGCCCTTCAGTGAAAGAAGCACCACATGGGATACAAATCTCAATGCGCAATTGTCCAATAGTTGAGTTCGCTTCACAGAACCGCGTGTTCTGTGACATCGAAGCCAAACTACTAGGTGATCGCATGGGTGCGAATGTTGTACAGATTTCCACAATTGCAAGCGGTGCAGACATCTGCACTTTGCATGTGGCAACCCTCAATCCAAGGAGAAGCGCATGACTGCAGAACCAGCTGAATTAGCCGGTATTGGTAATTACGAATTCGGATGGCATGATAAAAATGATGTCGGCCAGAATGCCCGACGTGGCATTGATGAATCCGTCGTTCGCAATATCAGTGCATTGAAGAATGAGCCTGAGTGGATGCTGAACATGCGTCTCAAGGGTCTCAACTTGTTTGAAAAGAAGCCAATGCCGAACTGGGGCTCAGACTTGAGTGGTATTGACTTTGCAAACATCAAGTACTTCGTGCGTTCAACTGAAAAGCAAGCAACTTCTTGGGAAGAACTTCCTGAAGACATCAAGAACACCTACGACAAACTAGGTATTCCTGAAGCCGAGCGTCAGCGTTTAGTTTCTGGTGTCGCGGCTCAGTACGAGTCCGAAGTTGTTTATCACAAAATTCGTGAAGATCTGGAAGAGCAGGGCGTTCTATTTCTTGATACGGATACCGCTCTTCGCGAACACGAAGAACTCTTCAAGGAATACTTCGGAACAGTTATCCCTGTAGGCGATAACAAGTTCGCAGCATTGAACACTTCGGTTTGGTCTGGTGGTTCATTTATCTACATTCCAAAGAATGTGCATGTTGAAATTCCTCTGCAGGCGTACTTCCGGATCAACACCGAAAACATGGGCCAGTTCGAACGCACACTAATCATTGTTGACGAAGGTGCCTACGTTCACTATGTTGAAGGTTGCACAGCACCGATTTACAAGAGTGATTCGCTGCACTCTGCAGTTGTAGAAATCATTGTCAAGAAGAATGCACGTTGCCGTTACACAACCATTCAAAACTGGTCAAACAACGTCTACAACCTAGTGACCAAGCGAGCAGTCGCTCACGAAGGCGCAACCATGGAATGGATTGATGGAAACATCGGCTCCAAGGTGACGATGAAGTACCCAGCTGTGTGGCTCGTAGGTCCGTACGCCAAGGGTGAGACACTTTCAATCGCACTTGCCGGCGAAGGCCAACACCAAGATGCAGGCTCCAAGATGGTTCACGCAGCTCCTCATACGAGTTCCACTGTCATCTCAAAGTCCGTCGCTCGGGCAGGCGGCCGTACGTCGTACCGTGGCTTAGTCAAGATTGAGCCAGGTGCTTATGGTTCGAAGAGCACCGTTAAGTGTGATGCACTTTTGATTGACGACATTTCACGCTCTGATACGTATCCGTATGTTGATGTTCGCGAAGATGACGTCTCTATGGGTCACGAAGCGACTGTGTCCAAGGTCAGCGAAGATCAGCTGTTCTACTTGATGTCGCGCGGCCTCACCGATGATGAAGCGATGGCAATGATTGTGCGTGGGTTCATTGAACCAATCGCACGCGAACTGCCAATGGAGTACGCAATCGAGCTCAACCGCTTGATCGAACTTCAGATGGAAGGGTCGGTTGGCTAGCATGGGATTAGCTCCAGCCCAAGATTTAGCTCCACGCCTTGCCGGTGTGCCGCTATCCGATATTGAAATTCCAAAAGGACGCGAAGAGGATTGGCGGTTTACGCCGCTGGCCCGCCTGAAAGGTCTGACAGCTCTCACTGCGAACCCTGGCGCAGCCGGTTTTGCTGTGAATGCACCTGCTGGTGTTGAGGTCTCAGAGGGAACCGCAAACTTTGTGTTTCCAACTGCAGATCGATTGGCAGCCGCTGCTGTAGAACTCTCTTCAACAGTTCTCAAGGTGAACATTCCAAAAGAATCTGTTCCAACCGCACCCATCACGCTAACCCTTCGGGCGGCAGCAGATTTGGGTATCGCGCGGATTGAGATTCACGCAGAGGCATATTCAAAGTCAACTGTGTTGATCGATCATGTTGGTGCGGGTACAAGCGCGGTAGCAGTTCACTTTGTAGTTGATAACAGTGCATCTTTGACAGTACTTAGCGTCCAAGATGGTGACCGGTCGCAGGTGATTGCAGGTCAACACGCATTCACACTTGGTCCAGATGCAACCGCTGAACATTTTGCAATCACGCTTGGTGGTGACTTGGTTCGTTTAGTAACGACTGCCGAGTTCACTGCGCCAGGTGCAAAAGTTGAGTTTGCAGGTGCCTTCTTCACAACCGATGGGCAGCACCACGAGCATCGATTGTTTGTTGATCATGCTGTGCCTAACTGCACCAGCTACGTCGTGTACAAGGGTGCACTCCAAGACGAAGGAACTCATTCAGTTTGGATTGGCGATGTACTGATTCGCAAAGCTGCTACCGGTACCTCCACTTATGAGTTGAATAGAAACTTGTTGCTCTCAGACGGCGCCCGCGCCGATTCAGTTCCCAATCTAGAGATTGAAACTGGTGAAATCATCGGAGCTGGACACGCTGCAGCTACCGGTCGTTTCGACGATGAGCAGATTTTCTATCTCACCTCACGTGGAATTCCAGAGACAGTTGCCAAGCGACTTGTGGTTGCCGGATTCTTGAATGAAGTTGTAAACCGAATTCCGCTAGCGGAAGTTCGTGATCGACTACTGAATAGCATTGAAACCCGATTGGGCGAGGTCGATCCGCTCTTTGCGGAGTTAAGCAATGACTAGTTGGAAATCTGTTGCAGCGTTGTCAGAAGTTCCAGTTGGAGCCGTAAAGGCGTTCGATTTGGGTTTTGACACTGTTGCGATTGCCCATACAGCTGAAGGAATTTTTGCAATTTCTGATGTCTGTTCACATGCTGAAGTCTCACTCTCCGAAGGGGAGTTGGAAGGATGCATGTTGGAATGTTGGATGCACGGATCTGCGTTTGATGTTCGAACTGGAGTGCCAGCAGGCCCGCCAGCCATTAGCCCCGTTGCCACTTACTCCGTACGGATTGTTGGCGAAGCTGATTTAGCCACAATCGAAGTTGAGATAGGAAAATAATGACCACGTTAGAAATCAAGAATCTGCATGTAACTGTTGATGCCGATGGAGAAGTAAAAGAAATCCTGAAGGGCGTAAACCTCACCATTAAGTCTGGCGAGACCCACGCA
>JBIKSQ010000026.1:0-11676 GCA_044348555.1 Candidatus Nanopelagicales bacterium
GCAAGGTGGCATGGATCTAGATTTCCAGGCCTTGATGGCAGACAACCCATCTCAGTTTTTACAGCAGTTGGATGCCCTCTCAATCGTTGGTAAGCGTCAGCAGATTGCTAGTCGCCGACTCCAAGCCGCCAATATCTCTATTGCCACAACGAAATCGAACTTACTAGTTGAGCGCAAAAAGTCCCAAAAACTAGTGCTGAAGGCCAAAGACCAGCTAGTCAAAATTCAAGCCAAGCTGGACGAGGCAGAGCGACTGCTAAACACATTAGAGGCAGCTGATCGTCGGGCTCGAGAAGCCAGACTTGCGGCAGCCCGAAAGAAGCAACTCAAAGAAGCCAAGAAGAACAACTCGAGCATCATCAAGAATGTAAGTAACGCCAAACTCAAGAAGGTTATGAACTACGCATTGTCACAAATTGGTGACGAATATCGACTGGGTGGCTCCGGGCCTAGTTCGTATGACTGTTCTGGTTTAACCATGATGGCATACCGGCAAGCAGGAATTTCGCTTTCACATTTTTCTGGCTCGCAATGGTCCCAAACACGTAGGGTATCTAGATCCCAGCTGCGACCAGGTGACCTAGTTTTCTTCTTTAAAGGCATTCGACATGTTGGTATGTACATTGGAAACAACAAGATGGTCCACGCTGCCAATTATGGAACGGGCGTAATCATTTCCAGTCTTTCAGAAAGTTACTACGTAAGTCGACTAAGTGGTTACGGTCGAGTTATCGGTTAGATTTAAAAATGTTTAAGGGGCCGGCATTAACTGCCGACCCCTTAAACATTGGAATAGTTAATCAATTAGATTCAGGAATAGATTCCTTCAATCAGATTTCCGTACTCAGCAGATACTACATTTCGCTTCAACTTCATTGAAGGTGTGAGATGTCCAGAACCTTCAGTCCACTCCGCGTCGACGAGTTTGAATTTGCGAATTGATTCCGCTTGCGAGACGGCCTGATTCGCGTAATCAACAGCAGCTTGAATTTCATTCATGAAATCAGCATCATTTTCAAGCTGTGTAATTGTCGTTCCAGCAGGGCGGTTATGCCGAGACAGCCACTGCGGTAGCGAATCCGGATCAATCGTGATCAAAGCTCCAATAAATGGTTTGTTGTCGCCAACCGCCATGCATTGCGATACCAGCCAGTTCGCCCGTAGCCGATCTTCGATTACTGCAGGAGCCACATTCTTGCCACCCGCAGTCACGATCAGTTCTTTCTTGCGGCCAGTGATAAACAAGTAGCCATCTGAATCAATTGTGCCGATGTCACCTGAGTGGAACCAGCCATCGCTATCGATTGCTTCGTTGGTTGCTCGATCATTGTTCCAGTAACCGGTGAAAACGTGTGGTCCCTTAATCAGTACTTCACCATCTGGGGCAATTCCGATTGTGACACCAGGGATTGCGCGTCCAACTGAACCAACCTTGATCATGCTTGGACGGTTGACGGTCGAAGCACTAGAAGTTTCAGTGAGTCCATAACCTTCCAAGATGGTTAGTCCTGTGCCGCGGAAGAAGTGGCCGAGTCGATCTCCAAGAGCTGCACCACCGGATACAGACCACTTGACGTTGCCACCCAAAGCTGCACGTAGTTTTTTGTAAACCAACTTGTCAAAAAGTCCATGCTTGATCTTCAACCCAACTGGAACTTTGCCATTCGCCACAGCCTGGCTGTAGGCAATTGCGACATCGGCAGCAGTGTTGAAAATTTTGCCTTTGCCTTCGGTTTCAGCTTTCTGTTGTGATGCATTGAAGACTTTTTCAAACACACGGGGAACTGCGAGCAAGAAGTTCGGCTTGAATACAGCCAAATCCTTAACCAAGTCCTTGATGTCGGGTGCAAAAGCAACCTTTAGTCCACTCTGAATCATGACAATTTCAATGATTCGACCAAACACATGTGCAAGCGGCAAGAACAGCAAAGTCGATGTGTTTCGATCCTCAAAAACTTCTGGAACAGCGGCCATTACGTTTTCAGCTAGGAATCGGAAATTTCCATGAGTTACGGTGCAACCTTTTGGCATTCCAGTGGTTCCAGATGTATAGATGATTGATGCGATGTCGGTTGGCTGAACAGCTGCACGGCGAGCATCGATGTCTGCATCAGAAATCCACTCACCAGCAGATTTCAACTCAGCTAACGCATTGCGATCGAAAATCCAAGAATGCGAAAGTGCTGGTAAATCATTTCGAACCGAGTTCACGGTACTCATGTGCGTTTCAGTTTCAGTTAGAACAGCAACTGCTCCGGAGTCAGCAAGAATCCATTGGACTTGTTCAGCACTTGAAGTTTCGTAAATTGGGACGGTTACGCCGCCGGCATACCAGATTGCAAAATCTGTGATGGCCCAGTCGTAGCGAGTGCGCGACATCAAACCAACTCGATCGCCAGGTTTCACGCCAGATGCCATCAGACCTTTAGCAACTGATTGAACTTCGGCCAAAAGTTCGGTCGATGTGAGTTCAATCCAATCATCTCCATCTCGGCGAACGATTGCTGGAACGGCTGGTTGATTAGCCGCATGGGTCAATAGCGCATCTGTCAGGGATCCGGTTTCGTGAACTTGAACCATGGCTGGTTCTGAATACTGCTGCACATTTCCTCCTAGGTTTGGGCGGAAATTAGTTCTTGAAGTTCCCGCACGCTAGAGAATGAGGGGTTTTTCGGACTACCCACTAGTAAGAAGTTTGAGTTTTCCAGGGATTTAGGAGCAATCAGTGGCTATTTCACCCCATTCCTACGGTTAGTTAGGCTTAGGGAAGGAGAATTGAGGATGGCATGAGTTTCACGATTGGGATTGACCTAGGCGGCACCAAAATCGCTGCTGGCGTGGTCGACAAAACCGGCTTTGTGGTTGAAGAACTTGTGAAGCCAACCCCGAACGTCTCAGCCAAAGCTGTGATTGCAGCAATTGTTGAAGCCTGCTCAGAACTCATGGAACGGCATGAGGTAATCGGCATTTGTGTTGCAGCCCCTGGATTTGTTGATGCTGGTCGCTCGCGACTTTTGTTCACGCCAAATCTTCCAATGACAGATGAGCCACTGCGGGCAAAAATCGAGAAGAAATTACAAGTCCCAGTGTCGATTGAAAATGATGCGAATGCAGCCGCCTGGGGTGAGCTTCGGTTTGGAGCGGCCCAAAATCGCCGCAACATGGTGATGCTAACTGTTGGAACCGGTTTAGGTGGCGGTTTGGTTGTGGATGGCAGGTTGGTGCGCGGTGCTTATGGTGTTGCTGCAGAAGTTGGCCACATGACTCATGTTCCGGGTGGGCTACCTTGTGGCTGTGGACTGAATGGTTGCTGGGAGCAGTACGCAAGCGGCAACGCGTTGGTGCGAATCGGTCGGCGCTTAAGCGCTGAGAACCGAGCAGCCTCACAGGACTTGTTAGCACTCGGGGATGGGACGCCAGAGGGAGTCGAGGGCCTACACATATCCGAAGCCGCTAAAGCCGGAAACGAGATTGCCGTTGCAGCCTTCAACGAACTGGGGAGTGCGTTGGGGTTGGGGATGGCAAATCTCTCAGCGATATTAGATCCGGAAATTTTTGTAATTGGCGGCGGCGTAAGTGCAGCTGGCGAGATTTTGCTTGCGCCAATTAGGGACACATATTCAAAGAACTTAACAGCACGTGATCATCGACCAATGCCTGATGTTGTGGTTGCAACTTTGGGCAATGACGCTGGAATGGTTGGCGCCGCTGACCTCGCCCGCGGCGCATAGGAGAGAAATGCTTTACTGGTTATTCAAATCCGTAATGTTCGGACCATTTCTTCGGCTGCTCTTTCGACCAAAGATTGTTAATCGGCATAACTTTCCAAAAAAAGGTGCGGCCATCATGGCTTCAAACCATCTTTCGTTCTCGGACTCGTTTTTTCTCCCAGTTGTAGCACCGCGGCGAATTACCTTTTTAGCAAAGAGTGAGTACTTCAACGGCAAGGGATTGAAGGGCTTAATCTCTAAAGCATTCTTCACGGGTGTTGGGCAAGTTCCGATTGATCGCAGTGGTGGCCGAGCTTCAGAAGCTGCTGTGCAAACCGCAATTGAGATCCTGAAGCAAGGGAAACTCTTGGGAATTTACCCAGAAGGCACCCGGTCGCCAGATGGCAGGCTATATCGTGGCCGAACGGGAATTGTTCGAATTGCAATTGAGGCCGGTGTTCCAATTGTGCCGGTTGCAATGATTGGTACATTTGAAATTCAGCCAATTGGAAAAGTTATGCCACGAATCAAGAAAGTAAAAGTGGCGTACGGCGAAGCATTGGATTTCACTCACCTAAAAGAGCAGGTGCGAGATCCTGCAGTGCTCAGAGACTGCACAAACCAAGTGATGCAAGCAATCCAGGCGCTAAGTGGCCAGGAATATGTTGATATCTATGCAACCAAAGCTAAGGAATTGTTAGCCGATGGTGAAATTGATGCAGCTGTTGCAGTGGAAATTGCGGACTCTGAAGAAAACTAGTTCTTTAATTTCAATTAGCAAAAGCGGGCGGTAGTTTTTCTACCGCCCGCGTTGCATTGCTCTAGTGGTGGACGACCGAACCTTTAGGTTGTCCAATAGTGCGAAGTGAATCCTCAAACCAATCTTGATTTGTGTCAAATGCTTTACCGCCCTTGATGCGATGAAATTCAATCGCCCGAAGTTGGTTTGATTGTTCTTCATCGTGACCAACAAGACCTGAAACTCCTGCAAGGGCTGAGTCAACTGCAATCACTACGCATTCTTGAATCAAATCCAAGTCGCGCTGGTTAGCTGCTGCGCTACGTGCAAAATAGCCACTCTTTTGCACGAGTACCTTTTCGGCACCAATCATTGGGCCGAACTGTTTGCCAAACCAGGCTCCAGGGTTTATCTGATCAATCTTTACGTGACCAAATGCATCACGTGGCACTTCTTCGCCGCGTGATTCCATCTCAGCCACGATTGAATCAACACCAGCCCCCTCGGAGAGGAAGATGTTTACGTTGCCCTGTTGATCCATGATTGCACCCAAACGCTTGGCCTCGGCCTGCAAATCAATGCTTAGTTCTGGAATGTAAATGGCATGTATGTCGCGGCGGCTGCGTGGAACTCCAAAGGCTTCCAGCCATTGACGTTCGTCCAAAGATTTTTGGTATGACAGGGCGGTTGCAGCTGTAAGCCAACCGCAGTGTCTTCCCATAACTTCGTGGATTACCAGCATGCGGGGATTTGAAGAATGTTCTGATACGACATTCGTAAAAAACTTTGCGCCTTCGTCGGCTGCAGTCCAAGCGCCCAAACTCTGCGCGATCGGAATGATGTCGTTATCGATTGTCTTTGGTAGTCCCACAACTGTTAGTGGGTAGTTGTTTGTGGCTAGAAATGCAGCCAGGTCCGCAGCGGCAGTATTCGTATCGTCTCCACCGATTGTGTGAAGCACATCGACCCCATCGGTGACCAACTGGTCGGCCGCTACTTTTTGTGGATCTTCGCCCTCTTTTACAAGTCCACGTTTCACGCAATCAGCAACATTGGTGAGTTTGACTCGGCTGTTGCTGATTGGACTGCCGCCAAATTCATGTAGTAAGTGGGCCTTCTCGCGAACTTCGGCAGTGACTTGGATGCTTTGACCGCGAAGTAAACCGGCATAGCCACCGACGTAGGCAATAATTTCTATTTCTGGTGAGATTTCGGTGTAACGCTGGATGAGACCACCAACTGCGGAAGACAAACAGGGGGCCAACCCACCCGCTGTGAGCAGTGCAACCTTTTTGACCTGAGTCATTCTGTGGACCTTTCAAATTGAGAATCGCCCAAGCTATATGGGCACCCGCTAAAGGTAGTGCTTTGCCAAATCTGCTTTATATCTGCCCATTTATTGAGCACTGAATTTCAAATTCTGGGCGCTAGGTAACATTCACCCATGACTTCTCAGATTGTGTGGCCAGATTTGCCTGCTGCTCAGCAGCCAGCATGGCCTGATGCTGCCGAACTAGCAATTGCCCAGGCCCAGTTGGCCAACATGCCACCATTGGTATTTGCTGGCGAATGTGACACCTTGACCAACCGACTTGCTGAGGTCGCAAACGGAAATGCGTTTGTTCTGATGGGTGGAGACTGCGCCGAGACGTTCGTGGCGAACACTGCCGATTCCATCAAGGCCCGGTTGCAAACGATTCTGCAGATGGCAGTTGTCTTAACATATGGTGCCAGCATGCCTGTTGTGAAGGTTGGTCGTTTGGCTGGCCAGTACTTCAAGCCGCGCTCAAATCCACTTGAGGTGAGGGGAGATGTCGAACTACCTTCATACAAAGGTGATGGCATCAATGACCTCGCTTTTGATCCTGCATCACGCAGAGTGGATGCAAACCGTCTAGTCATGGCCTACCACGCGTCTTGCTCAACTCTCAATCTTGTTCGAGCATTTACTTCTGGTGGTTTTGCAGATTTACGAATGGTTCATTCTTGGAACCAAACTTTCGTAGGCCGTTCACCTGTGGGCGCAAAGTATGAACAGGTTGCAACCGAAATTGATCGGGCGCTGAACTTCATGTCCGCATGTGGACGAGACCCAGATGAATTTCGCCGAGCAGAGTTTTATGCAGCTCACGAAGCATTAGTTTTAGATTACGAAAAGCCTTTAACCAGAATCGACTCTAGAACCGGCAAGCCTTACGCTGTTTCTGGACATTTCCTTTGGATAGGTGAACGCACTCGGCAGTTTGATGGAGCGCATCTAGATTTCGCTGCAACCATTCAAAATCCGGTTGGTGTGAAACTTGGGCCAACCACAACGCCTGAGCAGGCGATTGAAATTGCTGAAAAGCTAAATCCAGAAAGAATCCCGGGTCGACTCACCTTCATTACGCGAATGGGTCACAAGAAGATTCGTGAAGTGTTGCCAGACATTGTTGAAGCAGTAACAGCTTCAGGTCATCCAGTCATCTGGTGTTGCGATCCGATGCATGGCAACACCCGAGAAACTGCAACTGGTTACAAAACTCGCATCTACGACGAAGTCATGGATGAAGTGTTTGGGTTCTTTGAAGTTCATCGTGGATTGGGTACACATCCAGGTGGTCTTCACATTGAGTTGACCGGTGACGACGTTACCGAGTGTGTTGGTGGAGCTTCTGGGCTATCTGAGGCGGACTTAAGCGATCGCTATGAAACTGCCTGTGATCCTCGATTGAATCATGAACAGTCACTCGAGTTGGCTTTTCATGTCGCTGAGATGTTAATCAAGCGATAGTTAATGCGGCAATGTAGCGTTCAAACTCAGTTTGGATTTTTCAACCTGGTTATTGATTCGCAGGCGCCAGCCTTTCTTGCTGACGAACGTCAAGTCGTTGGTGGCGTATTGAAGTTGACTATTTCTGAAGTTCCAGAATTTCAAATAGCAAAATCTGGTGAGTTTGCAGATGAGCTAATTGCCTGGAGTAGCGGCGAGCTGTTTGCGCTAGACGCCATCCCAGCCATCTATCCCGCAACCGTTTTTCGCAGTCAGGTTTCGGCGGCAATGCGGAGAGTTAAAGCTGGCCAGAGCTCGAGTTATAAAGCACTGGCCAATTCAGCCGGCGCACCGGCTGCCATTCGAGCAGCAGGGTCTGCTTGTGCTCGAAATCCAGTCCCAATCATTATTCCGTGTCATCGAATCATTAAGTCAGATGGCTCTATCGGTGAATTTCTGTACGGCACTGACTTGAAAAGATTGTTGTTGCAACATGAAGGCATTCAGATTCAGTAATCTGAATTACGAACAGAAGACAAAGATCCTTAACTCAACCGTGGATCCTTTTGGTACTTTGACACCAGCTGTTGTTAGTTGTTCTTGGACAATTCTGGAACGCGCCTGAGTTCCACTTGGACAGGTGTTTGCAGAAATAACTCTTCCAAACAGGCCGACACTTTCCAGTGCATTAAGGGCTGAAGTTTTGGTCGAGCCAACTAGCTGGGGGACTGCAACTGGTGGAGGTCCGTCAGAAACCACAATCACAATCTCGGTGGTAGTTTGTCGCAATTCACCAGCGTTTGGTTCAGTTCTAATAACCAGACCTTTAGCAACTGTTTCGGAGAACTCTCGTGTGACCCTGGTTGTAGCAAATCCAGCTTGGGTGAGCTGACTCTGTGCTTGTTGGAGGGTGGCTCCGACAACGTCTGGAACTTTAATTGGTTTTGGACCTTTGGAGACGATTAAAGAAATCGAGGTTCCAGGCTTTTGCAGAGTGCCGGTTGCCGGCGTGGTTTCGATTACTGCATTGTTGGCAATCGTGTCGGAGAACTTGGAATTAATCTCACCAATCTTGAAACCTAGTGAAGTCAGTTCGGATTCAGCATCAGCCAGAGGTATGCCTGCTAAATCAGGAACGCTGTACTGCTCCGGACCCTTCGACACTACAACCGAGACTGTAGTTCCCTTAGAAACTTCAACCCCGCTTTCCGGGACAGCACTCAGAATTGTTCCAGCTGCAGTTTTTTCATCAAAGACTTCACTTGCGATTTCTAGTTCTAATTCGAGCTGATTCAACTCCAGCTGGGCGGCGTCCAGGGTGACTCCGACCAACTGTGGAACCGTGCTCCTACCAGATACGAAATTCAAGTATCCAAATCCGCTACCCACCAACAGGGACAGAGCCAAAATCCATCCAAGAGTTCTCTTGAATTTTGACTTAGGTTTTTTAGTTTTGGGCAACTTGTGAACAGCGGTTGTTTGATTCGGCTGGATAGTTTGAGTTGGGTTGTCGGCTGTCTGAGTCTTTGCACTTGGAAAGTCAATGACAGTAGTTGCTTTGAAGTCGGAAGATTCTTTTGCAGGGGTGTATCCATCGAGCGCTTTGCGGATTGATCTGAGTTCAGTCAATGCGGATGCGGCTGATGTGAAGCGATCTTGTGGATTGCGGCTAGCCATTTTTCGGGTGAAGTTTGAAACAATGCCGGGCAGGTCAGGTTGAATTTCAGAAAGACTTGGAATGTCGTTATGCACATGAGCAAACGCAATCGCGATTGGAGTCTCGGCCTCGAACGGAACTTTGCCTGTCAATAACTCGAACAGGGTTATACCCGTGCTGTAAAGATCACTTCTTTCATCGGCGGTTCCACGAGTTACTTGCTCGGGCGCGATATAAGCAACTGTTCCAATCAGCACACCCCGGGTCGCAGCTTGTGAACCTGAATCAATCATGGCGCGGGCTAGTCCAAAGTCAGCCACTTTGATTCGACCATCGTCAGAAACAATTATGTTCTCTGGTTTGATGTCACGATGAATGAATCCGGCTCGATGTGCAGCATCTAAGGCCTGTAGTACTGGATCTAGCACGCCGAGTGCCTGTGCGGCTGTCAAACGAGTTCTGGTGTTCAGGATTTCGCGTAAAGACTGACCATCCACAAACTCCATAACCAGAAAAACCGAATCAGTAGCGGTGTCTTTGCCAGCATCGTGTACGCCAACCACGTGTGGGTGAGACAGGGCGGCGGCCGATCGCGCTTCCCGTTCAAACCGGGATAAGAAGGTTGGGTCTTCAGCGAGACTTGCGTGCATGACTTTGATAGCGACTTTTCGAGCTAATCGGTTGTCCCAGGCTGCATAAACGGTTGCCATGCCACCACGGGCAATTAAAGAATCTATTCGGTAGCGGTTCTCAAAAACTTTACCGAGAATATCGTCAGAGGAAGCCACATCCGAATCATAAAAGTCAACCATGACTCAGGCGGGTTCAATTTTCGAGTGTCGGTCTTTTCTATTCAATCCGGAAGGTGCCAGCAGCGGTTTCAAACGTGACCGCAACCACACCTTGCGTTTCGCTATCCACCCAGACGACATCAATGTTTTCTAATGGATGATTAGCGGGCTCTCCAAGGAAATCAGCTAACAAGATTTCATCGCCAGAGATCTCGATTGATTTGAGAAAAACGTGGTCCGCATCCTTGGAAGGATGCTCTTCTTGCGGAGAATCCCATTCGATGAAGAATGGCAACTGAGGATCAGCAATCAAATCATTTACACCAAGTTGACGCCACTTCAAATCGTAGCCATCTGGCCGAACTCGGTGACCTTCAACCGCTTTACGGCCAAGTCGTTTTTCAACCGCAGGCAAATTAGAAACTGAGACAACCCATCCGAGCCAGCCGCCACCCTCAGTGGCTCTGCTCCGAACCGCTTTGCCAAACGGCGCTTGGTCTGCTGCCGGGTGATCGAGTGCTGTTACAACTTCGAAATACATTCCACCTTGAAGTGGTAGGACAAAATTCTTCGTGCCAAAGCGTGGGTGCTTGCCACCGTCACGCATGGCTGAACCAAGTAAAGAACCAAGCCGTTGCACGGTATCTGCGAATTCTTGGTTACTTACTGCGTAGGACACGTGGTCAAGTTTCATAGGGAAACATTAAGCACCTATCTAACCCACCTCCAAACTGCCCCCATCAAAAGGTTTTGGGGTACTCGGCGTGTCAAGAAATCACTTTAATTTGACTCGTTTAGGTTTCTCGCACTCGGTTGTCGCGGGAGGGGAAGCCCACGACAGCCGAGCTTTTATTTGTCCGGAAAGATGTTTAACTTCTCATAAGTCACTGCTTGAAAAGCTTGGGCAATCAGTTCGCTGGGCGCTGAAGTGTGATGTGCTCGCTGGATCAATCGAGTGAGTGAATACTCATTCGAAGCTGCAGTTGCAAGTTCAATTAGCTCCTTGGATATTGCAAGCTCATCATTTAAGTAATGCAAAATTGAATGCAGTGTCAAGAATCTCGATTCTGCAATTCCCACAAAAGTGGATTCCGGATTTTTTCGCGTGACTTCAAAGATGTTCAGCCAATTCTTTATTCGATTCGCATGTGAAGGTTCCGTCAAATAAACCAGCCAAGCGTCCCGAACTTGAATGTTTTCTAGGTAAGTCATAGCAGTCACATCAATCTCACCAAGTAACTCGGATGTTTGGACCAAGTAGTCAAACTGCTGCTGATTATTCAAATCAACTTCAAGAACTCGAGGCTTTCCCTCAGCCGGACAACATTTGTAATCATGGCAGATGGTTGATTTCCATTTGGTTGGCCCGATTAGCAATCGATCAAGTACATAGATGCTGTTGGATTCGGCTTGGTTTAAAGATTCAACGTCCATTTGAACTGCTTGGCTATCAAAATCATCGGTTGCGGACAACAGGATGAATACCCCAAATGCAGTAGTCGCTGATGGGGTGACCAAGTTGAGCTTGGGTAAGGCAGTGAGTGCAATCAGATTTCGGCTTTCATCCATTTCGGCCAGAAAAAACGAGTTAGTGGCCTGATTCGTCAATCCCATTTTCAGCAGGGTCGCGATCAAGTTACTTGGTCCGCTAACTGGGACCTTTTGAGAACTCTCGATTCGAATCACGTGTTGGGACCTACTAACTTTCGATTTAATTGAAAAACACTCAGGGTGCTATCAACTTTTTGATTTGGAAAGGGCTGCGTTATTGGTATTCCTTTGATTCCTAAAGCGTCGAAACTGGCTTGCCAAACAGCGGTTCCAGTTATTTGGACAATTCCTGAGCGTTGCCAATAGACAGTGCGATTAGAAATTCGAGAGCAACCGGTGCAAGAAATAGAACGACTAGCCGCCGCTCGGAAAGCCACATCAATTCCAGCAATTTGAATTTTTCTATCAGGCAATTGATTTGGACTTAGAAACACAACCCGAGTGGGGAGATTGACCAAAGTTCTGGCTGGAGGGAA
>JBIKSQ010000027.1:0-11601 GCA_044348555.1 Candidatus Nanopelagicales bacterium
TTCATCAATTTCTAAATCATCTAACTCAGCATCGGCTGAAGTCGTGGATTTACGATTGAATTCAATTTGTACTTGTCCACTCACAATTTCGGCTAGCAACACCGACTCATGATCTGAAAAATGCAACGTGTCAGAATCGACATCCAAAATTCTGGCAGTAAATGTTGCACCAGTCACCAAATCAAATTTCACTAATCGATCAACATTTCGTTTGAAGTGTCGCGGTGAAACCAGGGGCCGGTCAATACCGGGCGATGAGACTTCTAAAGTGAATGACTTATCAGCAAACAACTCACGGGCTTCAAGTTCGCGGTCTAGTTCCCGGCTGATTCGGGCCACAACATCAAGATCAAGACCATTGTCATTATCAACAATTACTTGGACTAATAGCCTGCGCCCAGCTCGGCGAACGGTGATTTCTTCAAGTAGGCACGAGTGGCCAGAAACGATAACTTCAGCAATCTTCTGTAATTCAGAAGACGCAGCAGTGTCAGTCAATGTTGCTCCAATGTTCTATTTGATTTGCAGTTGTGTGGGAAGTCTAACCCCAAATTTGAAGGCCCAATCGCACGAGCAGCAGGGCGACCACAAGCAGCAAGACTTTTCGGACGAAATCTCCACCTCGAGCTATGGCAAATCTCGCGCCGAGCTGACCGCCAACAATGTTGAAAATGGCCATCAACCCGCCCAGCGCCCAATAGATCTGGCCCGCCAAAGCAAACACAATGATTGCTGCAACGTTGGTGGCAAAGTTGATGAACTTTGCGTTAGCACTAGCTTCCAGAAAACTCATTCCCTGCCAAAACACCAAGCCAGTTAGCAAAAAAGCGCCGGTGCCTGGACCGATTAGTCCATCGTAAAAACCAATCACGAGGGCGAAAATAGGAAAACCAAAATGCCCCTTGTCGCTCAAACCTGCAAGCGAAGGTTTTAGGTTAAACCAATTCAAAAACCAAACCAGAAGTAGCAAAGCAAAAATTATTGGTTGAAACAAAGTTGGTGATACCAGATTGGCAAACCTCGCACCAATAGCCGAACCAACAAATGCTGCTGCCATTGCTATTCCAAGAACCTGATAGTTGGGAGGGAATTTTCTAGCGTAGGTAATCGCAGCAGCACCAGTACCAAAACTTGACGCCAACTTGTTTGTGCCCAACGCCGTGGCGGTTGCGCTAACCGGCAGAACTAAAAGCAAAATCGGCAGTTGAATTAAACCACCACCGCCACCAACTGCATCCAGCCAACCAGCGGCAAATGCTGCTACTAGCAGCAGTAGGAGGATGGCGAGAGAGAGCTCTGGCACGATTAACCGCGGACAGTAGAAATGATTTGGGAAACTGCTAACGCAATTTCAACCTCAGTTTTCGCTCCTGTTGCCCGGTCTTTGATTTCGATTTTTCCATCAACCAACAACTTTCCAACAGTCACAATGGTTGGGATTCCGAGCAATTCAGCATCGTTGAATTTAATTCCTGGAGAAACCTTGCGATCGTCATACAAAATCCGAATTCCAGCTGACTCAAGTTCCAAGGCTAACTTTTCTGCAAACTCGAAAGGCTCATCATCTTTTCCGGTTGCAATCAAGTGAATATCCGCTGGCGAAACCTCGCGCGGCCAAATCAATCCCTTTTCATCATGATGCTGCTCAGCAATCGCGGCTACTGCGCGCGACACACCAATGCCATACGAACCCATGGTGACCGTTACGCGCTCGCCTTTTTCATCAAGCACTTCGAGCTCTAGTGCTTTGGCGTACTTCCGACCAAGTTGGAAAATGTGGCCAATCTCAATTCCCCGAGCGGCAGTTAAATTCTCGCCGCAACCGGTTGGACATAAATCGCCAGCTCTTACCTCGGCTGCTTGAATGAATCCATCTGGCTGAAAATCTCGACCGCAGGTCAAGTCATAGACATGTTGGTTGTATTGATTTGCACCAGTAATCCAGCGAGTTCCCGCAACCACACGCGGATCTACCAGATATGGAATCCGAGTTTCTGCATCCTTGCCCAAAATCTGTGGACCTATGTAACCTTTTTTCAAAAGTGGATTAGCTGCAAAATCAGCCTCGTCCAGTGGTGTTGGTTCAGCCGGATGCACTGCACTTTCTAAGCGTTTGATGTCGACTTCCCGATCACCTGGCAGACCGATGGCCAACAAAGTGGTTGTGCCATCGGGATGCTGCAGTTTGAAAAGCACGTTCTTTAAAGTGTCCGCAGCAGTCCATTCTCGATCACTTCTTTGCAGGTCTTCTCGAGAGTTTGAAAGATTCACTAGAGAATCAATCGTGGGAGTTTTTGGAGTCTGCTCAACTCGAGCTGCAGGGGCGCTAGCAAAATCGATTGGATCTGAAACTGCAACATCAACTGCTTCCACATTTGCAGCAAATCCACATCCTAGACAGCGCACAAAAGTATCTTCGCCATTTTCAGTGTGTGCCAAGAATTCTTCAGACTTAGAGCCGCCCATGGCCCCCGACATCGCCGAGACAATCACATAGTTCAAAGCCAGTCGATCAAAAGTTGAAATATAGGCATCTCGATGCGCCTGGTAGGAAACTTCCAAACCAGCATCATCAACGTCAAACGAATATGAATCCTTCATGACGAATTCGCGGCCGCGCAAGATGCCAGCGCGCGGTCGGGCTTCATCTCGGTACTTGGTTTGAATTTGATAAATCCGAAGTGGTAAATCCTTATAGGAGGAGTACTCCCCTTTCACCATTAATGTGAACATCTCTTCATGTGTAGGCCCAAGCAACATGTCGTTGTTTCGACGATCTTTTAGGCGAAAGAGATTGTCACCGTATTCAGTCCATCGATTTGTCGCCTCATACGGTTCACGTGGAAGTAACGCTGGAAAATGAACTTCTTGAAATCCAGCCCGATCCATTTCGGCACGCACGATGTTTTCAACATTTCGATAAATGATGTAGCCCAGCGGCAGCCACGAGAAAATTCCTGGCGCAATCCGTCGGACCATTCCGGCCCGCACCAAAAACCTATGGCTGGGAACCTCAGCATCAGCTGGATCTTCTCGCAGAGTTCGAAGAAACAGTTTCGACATGCGTAACAAAAGGACTCCTTTAAGTATTGAACGAACCTTAAATCCTTTGGTGCGCAATAACTGAAAGACTAAGCCAGATTTAGAAAAAAACGGTCGCGAATTCTTCAATCACTTGAAACCCTAGTTTTTTGTATGCGGCAATAGCAGCCAAATTGAAATCATTCACGTAAAGGCATAGTTTCGAATCAAACCGACGCTGTATCAAGGTGAAGGCTTCCTGCATCAACCCCACCGAAAGGCCTTGCCCCCGCAAATCCGGGTGAAGCCAAATCCCTTGAAGCTGCAGCCATCCATCTGCTTGTGCCCCTAAGTCCAGTTTGAAATTGACTCTTCCAGCGGTATCGAACCAACCTATAGATTGCTCATTGCGAAGGCTTGTGGAGATTCGAGATTGAAAACTGATTGTGGGAGGAGTCATTCCAACCTCGGATTTGAACATATCTTCAGCAGCCTCGAAGTAATCACTGAGGTCTGTGATGTTTCCCCAACGTACTCGATTTACTGGCACGTTGAATCTCTGAGTCGAAGCCATATAGGGCTGACTTTGCCGAATCAGCCGAGCTGGGGTCGGCCATGCAGGTTCTAATTTTTCCCAAATTCCATTGACCGCTGTTATAGGCCCGACAATTGAACCAATTGGTGGAAGTTCCTCAGCTAGCAAAGCTGCAAAAGCCATTTCAACTTGGTGGTCGCCACCCGATAATTCCACTGGAACAGCATTTCCGCCAACGTACAAAAGTGACGGGTTGATGGTTGAAGTGCTTGCCCAGACTTCACCATCGGCCACCCGATTTCGGAGTGCGTTTTGAATTCGACTGTTCACGAAAACATTGACTGCAGGATTTTGCCTAACTGCCATCAAAGCTAATTCTCGATCTGCTGGCCGAAGCCGAACCACACCACTCATATCTAGGCTATGACAACACTCGGATCGCCAGATTCAGTCATCTCGGCTGCAAGTCGGTTGGCTTCATCAATCAAAGTTTGCACAATCTCTGACTCTGGAACGGTTTTAATCACTTCACCGCGCACAAAAATCTGACCCTTGCCGTTTCCGCTTGCAACACCAAGATCAGCTTCGCGAGCTTCACCAGGTCCGTTTACGACACAGCCCATGACAGCGACGCGTAGTGGAACTTTCAAATGCTTCAAGCCCTCGGTTACGTCATTTGCCAAGGTATAAACATCTACTTGTGCGCGACCACACGATGGACACGAAACAATTTCTAAAGTTCGGCGACGCAGATTCAATGACTCGAGAATCTGAATACCGACTTTGACTTCTTCAACCGGTGGAGCTGAAAGTGAAACTCGGATTGTGTCGCCAATGCCTTTTGAAAGCAGCGCACCAAACGCAACTGCACTCTTAATGGTGCCCTGAAAAGCTGGACCTGCTTCGGTCACACCAAGATGCAACGGATAGTCACACTGTGCAGCTAACAACTCGTAGGCTCGCACCATTACGACTGGGTCGTTATGTTTCACTGAAATCTTGATGTCTTGAAAATCGTGTTCTTCAAACAAGGATGCTTCCCACAAAGCCGACTCGACTAAAGCTTCTGGTGTTGCTTTGCCATATTTCTTGAGAAGTCTTTTGTCTAACGAACCAGCATTCACTCCAATTCGAATTGGAGTTCCATGATCTTTCGCTGCTTTGGCGATCTCTTTTACTTTGTCATCAAACTCACGGATATTGCCCGGATTAACTCGGACGGCTGCACAGCCAGCTTTGATTGCTGCAAAAACATACTTGGGTTGAAAATGAATATCTGCAATCACTGGTATTCCAGATTTTTGAGCAATGATGTGCAGCACATCCGCATCATCTTGACTCGGGACTGCAACGCGAACAATCTGACAACCGGTTGCAGTCAACTCAGCAATCTGCTGGAGAGTGGCGTTGATGTCTGCGGTCGGAGTCGTGGTCATTGATTGGACGCTGATCGGGGCATCCCCACCAACCTCGATTGGATGCGAGTGGTGGTTCAAAAATAGCTTGCGAGTTTGGCGACGAGGTGCAAGGACATTTGGCTTTTCGGGCATTCCGAGCGAAACAGACATGGCTGAAGTATTCCGTAGGTTAGCCAAAGAGGCTTATCGGAGCCACGAAGTCAGCCAAAATCACAATTCCGCCCAGACCAAGCAACACCAACATCATCACGTAGGTCAAGGGCAAAAGTCTGGCTATATCCGCAGGTCCGGGATCTGGCTGGCCGCGAAGTTGCGCAATTTTGCGTCGGATTCCCTCGTAAATGGCTCCGGCAGCGTGTCCACCATCCAGCGGTAGCACTGGCAACAGGTTGAAAATGAATAAAAATAGATTCAGACCTGCAGCCAAACTCAAAATACTGAACAACTTGTCAGCATTATCAAGTTCGCTTGCGGCAATCTCTCCACCGATTCGAGTGACGCCAACCACGCTAATTGGACCCTCAGGGTCTCGCTCCTCACCAGAAATCAAAACTTGTCCAAGCTCGACTATTCGAGCTGGAAAAGATGCCAACGCCGTGAGGCTGCGTTGAATCATTGACCACATCTCGCCCGGCACAACACTTATTGGCTGCGCCACGCGAATGAATTCAGGACCAACCCCAATAAAAGCTCTGGTGGTGAAAACTTCGGTTGGGCTTCCATTCTCATCAAAAACTGGGATTGCTGCTGCCGCTAGTTCCAAAGTTGTTACTACATCCGTGCCATCGCGATTCAGCACAACTTGAATGCGATCACCTGCTTGATAATCGCTCAGAATTGTTGAAACGTCTTCCCATGCCGTCACGGGTGATTGGGCAATTGAGACCAATTCATCTCCAGCCTGAAAGCCCGCCACCGCAGCTGGAGCCTGTGGGCTATCTAGACATCCTGCGATTGTTCCATCGCCGGCCAAATCTGAAACAGTTGGAACACACTTCACAATGCTGCCGATTGTGGTTGTGGTTTGGTTTAGGCCCATCCCAGAAAGCAAAACAGTGAATAAGACGGTCGCTAGCACCAAATTCATGAATGGTCCGCCCACCATGACTATTAGTCGCTTGGGGACACTCAATTTATAAAAAGTTCGATGCGCGTCTGCGGCCGAGATTTCGGAAGCTGATTGGGCGCGGGCTTGATCGATGGTCTCAGCAAACTTGCCACCAACTTTTTTTCCATCTGCCCGCTCCGGTAGATACATGCCAATCATCCGGATAAATCCACCAAGTGGGAGCAGCCTGAGCCGGACATCCGTCTCGCCCCACTGCTTGCGGAGAATTGTGGGGCCAAAACCGATGGCGTACTCGGTGACTTTTACACCAAATTTCTTGGCTGGAATCAGATGCCCAAGCTCATGCAGACCAATCGACAATCCGATTAATCCTAAAAACAACAGCATTCCAATAATTTCCAACATTTTGCCTCCTTTGCAATAGTAGCGAGGTCAGCCGACATTGACTTTTCGGGAAACCTCCAGAATCGAAAAGTTACATTCCACTTCCGAACAAAAAGTCTCGCGCCCCTTTAGGGCAATTGCCCCCAAACTAGTAACCACTGAGCCTTCAAAATCTGCAAATCAGGCGTATCTTTTGCCTATGACGATTGAAACGACAGGTTCAAAACTGACCCAGAGTAGAAACATTATTACCGCCATACCTGGCCCAAAATCTGCTGAATTACTCGCCCGCCGCAACGCTGCGGTGAGCGCAGGGGTGAGTGGCATGATGCCAGTGTTCACTGCCTTCGCAGGTGATGGAGTTTTGGTTGATGTCGATGGCAACTCTTTCATTGACATGGGTGCCGGTATTGCTGTGACAAATGTCGGTAACAGCGCCCCTCTTGTGGTTGCAGCTGTAAAGACTCAAGTTGAAAACTTCACCCACACCTGTTTCATGGTCACTCCATACAGCGGCTATGTTGAAGTTTGCGAACTCTTAAATGAACTCACTCCTGGAAAGCATGCAAAAAAATCTGCGCTTTTCAACAGTGGAGCCGAAGCCCTTGAAAATGCTGTGAAGGTTGCACGTAGTTACACCAAACGACAAGCAGTGATTGTTTTTGAACACGGTTACCACGGTCGAACAAACTTAACAATGGCAATGACCGCAAAGAACCTCCCTTACAAACACGGCTTTGGGCCATTTGCAAGTGAGATTTATCGAGTGCCTGTTGCTGATCCATTTAGGGATTGCAGAACCGGCGCAGAGGTTGCAGCTGAAGTAATCCGGAAAATTGAAAAAGAAGTTGGCGCTACCAACATCGCCGCAATTGTGATTGAACCTATTCAGGGCGAAGGTGGCTTCATTGCTCCAACCAAAGGATTTCTACCAGCTCTAGTCGAATACGCGAACGCAAATGGAATTGTTTTTGTGGCAGATGAAGTGCAAACCGGTTTCTGTCGGACTGGCTCTTGGTTTGGGTGCGACGATGAAGGAATCGTTCCAGATCTAATCACCACCGCAAAGGGAATTGCTGGCGGTCTGCCACTAGCTGCTGTAACTGGCAAAGCCGAAATCATGGACAGCGTTCATGCTGGTGGCTTGGGTGGCACCTACGGTGGAAATCCGATTGCCTGTGCGGCAGCGATAGCATCCATCCAAACCATGCGAGAACTTGATCTCATTAGCCGGGCCAAACGCATCGAAGAGATCGCATTTCCAATTTTGCTTGCGCTGAAGGAAAAGTACGGCGTGATTGGCGATGTTCGTGGGCGTGGCGCAATGCTTGCACTCGAATTCATCCAGCCTGGTTCGCTCACGCCAAATCCAGAAATCACTGGCGCTCTTGCAAAGGCCTGCCATCAAGCCGGAGTTATCATTTTGACAGCGGGCACCTACGGAAATGTGATTCGCTTGCTGCCACCATTAACTATGCCTGAGCATCTTTTGATTGAAGCTCTGGACGTTATTGATACGGAACTTGCCAAACTGGTTTAGTTAAATCCGGCCATCTAGCAGTGGCTGTTTTGGATCCCACTTATCGCCAGTTTTTGCGTCCTTACGACGGCGCGCAATTCCACTGATAGCCTCCAGTACAACTCGGTTGGCGAGCAACACTGTGATGTCAGCATGATCGTATCCAGGTGCAACTTCGACAACGTCAATTCCAACTACCGGAACTTCGTATGTAATGCGGCGAACTGCATCCAGCAATTGTCGGGCAGATATTCCACCTGGCTCAGGTGTGCCAGTTCCAGGTGCATGTGCCGGATCAGCGACATCAATGTCGATACTTAGAAAAACGCTGTCACAATCAGATAGCGAAGCCGTGATTGCCTCGGTCAGACATTCGTTGAATCCACGCTCAACGATTTCGGTCATTTCGTACGAGCGCATTTTTTGTTGAGCCATCCACTCAAGAGTTTCACCCTCAGGCCAGTAACCGCGCAGCCCAATCTGAAAGAAGCGATCTCCCCGCGCAGCGCCCGACTCAATCAAACGGCGCATCGGTTGACCGTGCCCAACCAGCGAACCAAAGTTAATGTCGCCTGTGTCCGCGTGTGCATCAAAGTGAATCACCGCAACCTTGCCCCAGCCGACAGCTCGAGCAACACCTGTCACGTTTGGCCAAGTGACAGTGTGATCGCCACCCAAAACAAGTGGAATCGCACCAGCTTCAGCAATCATCGTTACGGCCGCTTCCAAACTCGCACAAGACTTTTCGACATCTCCGCTGTACATCTCAACATCGCCAGCATCTACAACTTTCATATCCTGTAAACCATCAACCCGAAGGGCTAAAGATGGGCGGGAACCGTCATGCGGCAAGTAGTCAGTCCCCCGAATAGCGCTAGGTCCTAGTCGAGCTCCAGCCCGATATGAAGTGCCACCATCAAAGGGGGCGCCGAGAATTACTACATCCGCGGTTGCCAAATCTGCCGCATCATCTAAGTCAAGCTTTGGAATCCCTAAAAAGGTGATGTCCGGCCCGAACATTGCTCCATATCTAGTCATGGTCTCAGGCTAGCGGCTTTTATTCTCGGCAGATAAGATTCAGGAAATATTCGGAGATTTTTGAAGGGATTGGTGGAAATGTTCCCCCCAATCTCCAAGCCTTCCGCTTTTGCTGATACAAAATTTCGGCCCTTCTGGTTTGACACAGTATCGCCATCTACCAGTCGCCCTTCAGAACTCGCAGCCGAGTATGACTTGGTAATTGTGGGGGCAGGCTTTACTGGACTTTGGACCGGTGTTTTGGCTCAAGCTCGATATCCAGATCTAAAAATTGCAATTTTGGAGGCCAGCCAAGTTGGCTTTGGTGGTAGCGGCCGCAACGGTGGATTTTTACACGCAAGTTTGACCCACGGTGCCCTCAATGGAATTTCTCGCTGGCCCAACGAATTCTCCAAACTTCATGAACTTGGGGTTGCGAACTTGCAGGAGATTCGGGATTTTGTTGAATCAAATGGTATCGAATGCGATTGGCGAGATGCTGGCGAAATCGAAGCCGCGGTTGCGGACTACCAGTTTGAAACTATGAAACAGACAGCCAAATATGTTCGACCCTATGGCGAAGAGCTCCAAGTACTTGATGAAACCGAAACTCGCAGTCGTTTGAACTCACCGCTATTCAAAGGTGGGCTCTTCGAAAAGCACACGGTTGCAATGGTGAACCCAGCCCAACTAGCACAGGGACTTGCGCTGTATCTGAATCAAAAAGGTGTGGAGATACACGAACACACATCAGTTTCCAAGATCAGTAAGAGACAATCCAAGCTTGCGATTCAAACAAGTTCCGGAAAGCAAATTCTCAGCACACACATCGCGCTTGCGACCAATGCCTACCGCTCCCCGATTGCATCAGTCAGACGGCGAATCGTTCCGGTATATGACTACCAAATCGCTACCCGGATACTGACCGATTTAGAATGGCAAACAATCGGTTGGGACGGTTTTGAAGGTTTTCGTGATGCTGGAAACCAATTCCACTATTTCCGCCGAACCTCAGATGGTCGAATCATTTTTGGCGGATACGACGCGGTCTATCATTTCAATAATCAAATGGGCGAATCAGTTGAACACAACCAAGCAATCTATGAAAAGTTAGCTCAACACTTTCAAGAATTCTTTCCCCAACTTGATGTCACTTTTGATTATGCATGGGGTGGAGCGATCGACACCTGCAGCCGGTTTACAGCATTCTGGGGCACGAAGCACAACCGGAGAATTGCATATGTTGCTGGATATACGGGACTGGGGGTTGGGGCTAGTCGCTTTGGCGCCAACGTGATGTTGGACTTGCTTTATGAAAAGCAAAGCCCGCGCTTAAAGTTAAAAATGGTCCGAACGAAGCCAATTCCATTTCCACCTGAACCAATTCGCTGGCTGGTCATTAAGTTGACGCAACTTTCAATTGCGCAAGCCGACCGAAATCAAAGCCGCCGTAATCTCTGGCTGCGACTGTTGGATAAGTTGGGATTGGGATTCGATTCTTAACGAATCTTTACGGCCGTTGTTTAGCTTTAGCTGCCAATTGCGCAATCAAAACCATGGATAACGCCGCCACAAACATGATTGTGCCAATCACGTTTACTTGGGCTGGGATTCCCCGCTGTGCCGCACCCCAGACGTACATCGGGAAGGTGACGGTAGTACCACTGTTGAAGTTTGTGATGATGTAGTCATCGAATGAAAGCGAAAAGGCCAGCAACGCAGCTGCTGCGATACCTGGCGCAACCAGCGGCAATGTCACATACCGGAAGGTTGCATTTTCGTTGGCGTACAAATCTTGTGCAGCTTCTTCAAGTCGTGGATCCATCCCCTGCAGACGAGACTTGACTGTCACCACAACGAACGAAATGCTGAACATAATGTGCGCAATCATGACCGCGGTTGGACCTAGCGGTAAACCGATGTTTAGGAACAACGCAAGGATTGACGCACCCAGCACAACTTCTGGTGTTGCCATCGGCAGGAAGATCATCAAGTTCGTGGTTGAACGTCCGCGGAAACGATGCCGCACCAAAGCGAAGGCAATCAAGGTTCCTAGCAGCGTTGCAAACACGGTCGATACAACTGAAATTCGAATCGAAGTCTCAACTGCTTGGCAAATTGTAGGGTCGCGACAGATGTCGATCCAGGCATCTAACGAGAACTCATTCCAAGTGGAGTTAGTTCTGCCAAGCGGCTTGTTGAAAGAAAAGATTGCGACCACTGCGATTGGCGCGAACAAATAAATCAAAGCCAAAATTCCATAGAAAACTATGACGCGCTCGCGTATCCAAAAAGTCACTCGATGCCACAAAGAAGGTCGTGGGCCTGCAAGCTTTGCCATTAGAGCAACTCCTCCGTTCCCGCTTTTCGGACATAAACCGAGACCAACAAAAGGATTGTCAACAACAACACAAACGACATTGCAGCAGCGGTTGGATAGTCTCGAATCCGAATGAACTGGGATTCGATCACGTTACCAATCATTTTGTCTCGAGGTCCACCAAGCAGTTGCGCATTAATGTAATCTCCCGCGGCCGGAATAAAGGTTAAAAGCGTGCCTGCAACCACACCTGGTAAGGAAAGTGGAAAGGTCACTCGCCAAAATCCCACAATTGGTTTGGCATAAAGATCTTTCGAA
>JBIKSQ010000186.1:0-2800 GCA_044348555.1 Candidatus Nanopelagicales bacterium
TTCATCTAGTCGATTTGTCATGTCAGCATCACCAAGGCGCCCTGTCTGCCAGTTTGACCATCACGCCGATATGAAAAGTAGTCGGCATCACAACTGTTACAGCCTCCGACCAAATTCACCTTTATCTGCAGTTCTTGAAGTCGTTTCTGGATTCCGATTCGCAGGTCTAGCCCTCCATCGACTAGCGCATCCGGAAGCACGGCTTGAACAGCCAGAACTCGCTCTGCTGGGACTTGGTAGCACCTGCCACAAATAGCAGGCCCCAACCAAACCTCGACATCTTTCAGCTTGGAACCAGTCTGCTTGAGTGCATCCAGTGCGCTTTCAAGTGCACCCGCAACCGCTCCCCGCCATCCAATATGGGCCGTCAGAACAGTCAAGGACTCTGCATCGACAGCAACAAGTTGCACACAATCAGCAGCCAGAGTTGCGAGCGCTTGTTTGTGCAACTTCGTAATCAAAATGTCAACGTTTGGAAAGTTGCTCAATCGGCTTTCGACTAAACCCACATCCGCAGAGTGCGTAAGTCCCGGCCAGGTAATTCGGTCTACTGGAATGTTGAAGTCATCTGCAATGGTTGATCGATTTACTGCAACCGCGATTGCCGAATCGCCAACATGAGTGGCGAGATTCAATTCATTGAATGGTGCGGAACTTTTTCCACCAAAACGGTTTGAAAAAGCCAACCGAGCAACTTTTTTTCCTGCTCGGTTGGCTACTTCAACTTGAAACATTAGTTACTTTAGAAAATCTGGAATATCCACGTCGTCATTGTCGAAATCGACAGGTGTGGAGTCAACAACAGGTGGAATGTAAGAGCGCGGTGGGGTCTCATCTGTTGCGCTGGTTTCCCCTGTAACGAACGAAGGCAATTCTTCAAACTCTGGTTCGTCCACTGGTTTGGGCTGAGGAGTTGGCATGAAGGCCTTGTTGGTTGGATCTAGCTTAGGTAATTCGCCACCTTCAAAGCCGGCTGCAATAACAGTGACTCGAACTTCTTCGCCAAGCGATTCATCCAGGATTGTTCCGAAGATGATGTTTGCATCTTCGTGAACAACATTCTGAATTAAGCGAGCAGCATCATTAACTTCCATCAACGAAAGATCAATTCCACCAGCGATAGAAATCAGCACTCCGCGAGCACCTTCTACTGAAGCTTCCAGAAGTGGTGATGCAATCGCAGCTTTAGCTGCCTCTACGGCTCTGTTTTCTCCGCGTGCTTTGCCGATTCCCATGAAAGCACTGCCAGAACCGGTCATAACGCTTTTCACATCTGCAAAGTCAAGGTTGATGAGACCAGGTGTTGTGATGATGTCAGTGATTCCACCAACGCCTTGTAGCAGCACTGTGTCAGCGGCTTTGAAGGCATCGACCATGCTGATGTTTTTGTCACTCAGCGCAAGCAGACGGTCGTTTGGAATCACAATCAAGCTATCAACTTCAGCGGCCAGAGCTTTGATACCAAGTTCAGCCTGCTTCATGCGACGCGGGTTTTCGAAATTGAAAGGTTTTGTAACAACCGCAACTGTTAATGCTCCAAGTTCACGTGCAATCCGGGCAACAACTGGTGCACCACCGGTACCGGTTCCGCCACCTTCGCCTGCGGTAATGAAAACCATATCGGCACCACGCAAGGCATCGGTGATCTGAACAGCATGATCTTCCGCAGCTTGACGACCTACATCTGGATTTGCTCCAGCGCCTAGACCTTTTGTTAGTTCTCGACCCACATCAAGTTTTACGTTTGCATCAGCCATCAACAGATCCTGTGCATCAGTGTTAATCGCGATGAACTCAACACCTTTAAGACCAGCATCAATCATGCGGTTAACAGCTTTGCCGCCGCCGCCGCCAACACCAACTACTTTGATGACTGCGAGATAATTTTGTCCTGTGGTCACGATATGCCTTTCATAAAACCTAAACCTGAACATGAGGCTTAGATATATGTACGTTTCACTGCTACCTAGACATTAAGGAATAACCCGTGATTTGCCCTATTTTTAGCGGCGTGTCTGCGAAAAAACTTACTTATCGCGGGTTACCGGGAGATTTGGGGCACTTACATCAAGAACTTCTGCATCCACTTCAAACAAGGCTTTTAAGACCTGTGCTTTTAACTCTGAGTCTTTGGAGTTGCCCCAAACCACTGTGCGACCATCTTCAAGCTCAAGCTGGACGTCATTTGAGCTTTCGGCATTGATCAAAACTACTAATTCCTGCAGCCAGATAGGCAACTGCTCGAGCAATTTCGCTGCCTCAACCCGGGCCGCATCATTGGCCACTACAACTTCTAGGAATTCTTGCGGCCTAATTTGCAACTGACCAAAAACAGTTCCATCCGCTGCCACAAAAACCCAGCCCTGATTTCGTTTCTCTACTAGCACTGGCTCACGCTCAGAAATAGCAAGCACAACTTCACTCGGCCAAACTCGGCGCAATTCAATGTCCAGAATCGATGGAATGTCAGAAAGACTGGCGAGCACAACTGCTCTGTCTAAACGCGCTAGTTGAATACCCGCTGGAAGATCGGCCGACTTGATTACTTCTTCAACATTTGTGTGCTTCAGATTTCCCACAACTGAAATCTTTTTCAACGTGAGCAAATCTGAAAAGTAAAAAACCCAAACGAGTCCAGAAATCGCTACAACTAGTCCACCGAAAATTAGTGCACTGCGAAACTTTTTGCGATTTCGTCTCGGAGCGAGTTCATCGCTCATTCTGCAGCCTGATGCGATTGAGCTAATAACTCCAGCACGTCTTTCGCGAGCAAGCCAATCTCACCTGCGCCTAAGGTCAT
>JBIKSQ010000187.1:0-2794 GCA_044348555.1 Candidatus Nanopelagicales bacterium
TTGTTGATCGTGGTTATGTTCTAGACCAAGGAAAGAATGCCTACACAGGCACTGGCAAGGACTTAGCTAAAGATCCAAAAGTTATCGAGCTTTACCTCGGTACCTTGTCAAAGGTCAAATAACCACGAAGTCATTTTTAAAAGAATTAGGTCCAGACGAAACATCGTCTGGACCTAATTCTTTTATTGTTGCGGATATGACTAAGGCCCGGTCCAAAGACCGGGCCTTAGCTGATTAACTAATTAATCGATTGGAGCAGGAACTGTACCGCTGATGAAGTCGTCAACGAGTGGAGCGATTGCATCGTTCGCTTCGTAGACATATACACCCATGGTGCCCTGTGTGATTTCCCCTAGGTCATCGAATTCGATTGGACCTGAGATGCCATCAAAGTCAACGTCGCCACCGGCGTCAACAATTGCTTTGCAGTCTGCCCAGGTGGAGCACTTCTCGCCACCTGTTGAGACGTCTTTGAGGTTTGCAGCGATGGTTGCACCATCGGTTGCGCCGCCAACTTCAGCTGCCAATGCAATCAGCATGATTGCATCGTATGACTCTGCAGCGTATGAGAAGTCAGTCAAAGATGGATCAACTTCGAGCAAACGTGCCTGGAAGTCTTCAGGTGCGTAAGCGCCTGGGAGGGTTCCCTTAACGCCGGTCATTACACCTTCTGGCAAGTCAGCGAATGCGGTTGCAGAAAGGTTGCCATCTACTAGGTAGAGAGGAACATTGTCTGGACCGATGCCCTGCTTGATGAGTTCCTGAACCACGGCGGTGGATTCTGCGAAACCGATGAGCGCGATTGCGTCTGGGTTAGCAGCCTTTGCCTGGCCAACTTCAGCAGCGAATTCTGCAGCTGTTGGGTTGTAAACAATGGTTTCGGAGGTTCCTGGGAAAGCCGCTGCTGCGTACTTTGCCAAGCCGTTGCCGTAAGCATCGTCAAGGTTCAAGATGACGACGTTTTCGGCGCCATCAGCAGCCATTAACTGGCCAAGCACTGCACCCTGGAAGGTGTCTGATGGTGCTGAGCGGAAGTAAAGGCCACCGTCATCGTAGTTTGTGAAATCTGGTGAGGTGTTGGCTGGTGAGAAGTGCACAACGCCTGCGCCAGTGATCTTGTCGATAACTGTGAATGAAACACCAGATGAAGCAGCACCAACGATGGCTCCAACGCCAGCGCCTAGGTGAGCATCAACTGTTGTCTGTGCGATATCGGTGCTTGTATCTCCAGAGTCACCACGGAGGTGCTCAACTGGAAGTCCAAGAACGCCACCTGCAGCATTGATTTCCTCGATAGCAAGGTCAACGCCAGCGAACTCTGGTGGTCCTAGGAAGGCAAGGCTTCCGGTTTCTGGCAACAATGTACCAATCTTCAGTGCAGTAGCAGGTGCTTCGGATTCGCTTGGCTCTGCGTCACTGCTGCATGCAGCAAGAACGAGGGCGGCTGCGCTAAGCACTGCGGCTGACCGCAAGAACTTTGAGCGGGTCATAGACCGTCTCCTTTTGATTAAAATCCTCATCAGACAGTCTGATGGGGGTGGTGAATTCTCGCCTGAGCCGTACCAAGATTCAAGACGACATCTCACTAAATGGGTAATTTCGGCTAATTGTGACCTTATCGAAACAAATTTCAGGTTTTAGAAACCTGATTTTCACGTTTGTCCACAATTTCGAGGTAAAAACCGATGAGATTGAGGGTAATTCGAGTTTGCTCCCACTCTTGGAACCTAGGCATCAGAATCATTCAGATATGACTCTAGGGCCGGCTTAATGAACTCCCAGCCTCGGTAATCAGCGTGATCTTCAGTCGTGGTTTCAACCGCTTTGGAGAGTAGCTCGCGGTGGCTCGGATCTGAGGCCAGCAGTTCATCGAGCGTGTTGGTGTAGGTGCGGATAGTAAAAATAACAGCATCAGTTTGGGGAAGTCGGACCAGAGTCTGACGTTCCACTCGGAAGAAAAGTTCTTGGCCAAGATTCACATTTTCTAAACGTTTGCGGTTGCCCTGAGTCGGTGGTGTTGGCTGAAAATTGGTTGGGTCGTCGAGCACAGTCCAATTAGCTCGCCACACGGGTTCAGCTACCGTGATGCGATCAAACAACATCTCAACCGCTTTACCCAACTTTTCGGCGTATTCAGGAACTGGCTGATGGATACCCTCAAGCGAATTACCGATTTTTTCCAACAGACTCCAGCGTGACGGTGAATACAAAACTGCAGCTGTAAGCAACCATTCGGAATTCACTTTCTGCATTACACAAAAGTCTTCCTGAAAGATTGCCCCAAGAATGAGTAAGCGGTTGCAGTTTTCGAAATCAACTTTGTGGCTGGCATTTGTTTCGAGATCAACAATCTCAACCACCTGGTTATTGCTTCGCAAAACTTTGAGCATGTCTGAGTAGTGCGCATCGATGTGTTTCGCAACAAGTTCAAAGAGTTCTATAACAGCAGCGTTAGAAAAATCTAGCTGCTGGAAAATCTGATTGATTTTTGGTTGCAGCTCACGCTTCACCGTTAGTTCAACCAGCCGGTTGCCATCAACCTCTAGCCATTTGGCCATATCAAGTGGGCGAGTGCCGACTACAAGTCGATGCCCGCGTTTATCCAGTGGAATATAGGGAACAGCCATGCGCACAGCGTATTTTGTAGATTGATTGAGGGCTAGAGGCTATTGGTATTGACAATCATTGTCATTAAGAGTACTTTCGGGCCATGACAAAAAACCACGCACTAGCAATGATTGCAATCGCTTCGTTAGGGCTTGCTGGATGTTCTTCAGAAGCCTCACCCTCACCT
>JBIKSQ010000188.1:0-2787 GCA_044348555.1 Candidatus Nanopelagicales bacterium
AGAGCAGGTGATGGTGATGTTCGCGGCTACAAACTCGGTAGAGCGCTTCACCAGCTTCGTTTTGAACCATATCAACAACGCCTTGGTCGGCTAAAGCTGTAAGGGTGCGATACACGGTTGATAATCCAACGCTCTCGCCAGCAGAGCGCATTAGGGAATGCAACTCTTGTGCGCTGAAGAATTGTTCCTGTGCATGAATGTGCTCAAGCAGCAGGCCACGCTGCTTCGTGCTGCGCGTGAATGAGGCATCAGTCATGATTGCAAGAAGTCCTTAGTAGATTCCGGTGAAGCGGCCATATGTATAGAAAAAAGTTACCGCCAACATGATCACTCGAATTATGCGTGAGCCATTTGGTAACAAGGGCCAAGACAGCGCAACCAGCCAACCCAGAATCAGTCCCAGCATGGTTAACAAAATGCCACCGATTACGCCATTTGGTACGAACAACCCCGACAACAGCAAAACTGCAGTCGCCGTTGGGAAAACCCACCGTGGCAAGGAATGAATGAATAGCAGAATCGGGGCAGAGAATTTCTGGAGGTTTGAACTCATGGCTAAATAGTCCCACGAACTCCCACAGTGGCACAATTTCTACATGATTGTTGTGACTCGGCATTTAGTGCCGCAGAAAGATCTCGCGAAGTGGTTAGCCAGCGCTAAGTTGGCGATTGCTCCGTTGGCCAAAATGCCAGGATGTAAGTCGATCGTGGTGGGGCTGGCAACCGATCAGGTTGACTTGGTGAGTGTTGTGAGCACCTGGGATGGGGTTGGCTCGTACCGGCGGGCGTTATCTAATTTCGATGTGAAAATGACTTCAATTCCGTTTTTATCAACCGCAATCGATGAGCCGTCTGCTTTTGAAGTTGTTTTAAGCCAGCAAGGTGAAGACGTACAAGAGTTTGAGCCAGGGCGCGCCTTTGATGCTGATGAGATTGGCCTTGGAGACGCTGCGGCCGAAAATGTACGGCACCGCGCAGAATGACAGATTTTGTTGACATCGACGATGCAGCAAAGCAGGTTGGTGCACTTGTTCGGGACTTGCGAGTTGATCTCATATTTGCAGTTTTTCCCAATGGAGTTCCAATCGCCGCTGAAATCTCCGGTCGGCTAGATGTTGAAGTTCGCCCGATTCAGTTCAATCGGGAAACTGCTGAGATTGCACTCGATGCTGTTGGGCTTGAGAACGAATCGATCATTTGGGTCGTAGATGATGGAGTTGAAACTGGCAAAGCGGCCACTGCGGTTGGGCAGTTGCTAAAAACTAAAGGTTTTACAGCGGTTGAGTTAGTCGTGCCAATTTGTGCTCGGGATGCAAAGGCGCAGCTGCAATTCGTCTATCAAGCTATACATGCAGTGGCTCAACCACTCATGACCAGAGCCTTGAAGTGGCACTACGAACTAGTGCCTGATGTCTCAGAAGCCGATGCCAACCAGATCCTGCAACAGTTAAAGGGTCGCCGCCACTAACATTCGCCACGGTGCCCACCTGGGCTAACCGCCGACAGCCAGCCGGAGTGGAGGAGTTTCCATGGCAACCAATCGTGTTGATGCAATCGTTAATCTCTCACAAAGACGGGGTTTTGTATACCCATCGTCAGATATCTATGGTGGCACGCGTAGTGCTTGGGACTATGGCCCGCTAGGTGTCGAACTCAAAGAAAACATTCGCCGCCAGTGGTGGCAGTCAATGGTCCGCGGACGAGACGATGTTGTCGGACTTGATTCTTCGGTAATTCTTGCCCCTCAAGTATGGGTGGCATCAGGACATGTGAATGCTTTCGTGGATCCACTTACTGAATGTAAGAAATGTAACAAGCGCTACCGGGCTGATCAGTTGATCGAAGCCTACGAAGAGAAGCATGGAAAGCCGCCAGTCAACGGCTTGGCTGAATTGGTCTGTGTGAATTGTGGAAGTCGGGGAGAGTTCACCGAGCCGCGTGACTTCAACGGAATGCTGCGAACCTCAGTTGGTCCAGTAGATGATGCAGGCTCACTACATTATTTGCGTCCCGAAACTGCGCAAGGCATTTTTGTGAACTACTTGAACGTCATGAACTCATCTCGCAAGAAACCACCATTTGGAATTGGCCAGACTGGCAAGTCTTTCCGAAACGAAATTACACCAGGCAACTTCATCTTCCGAACGCGTGAGTTTGAACAGATGGAGATGGAATTTTTCGTCAAGCCAGGTAGCGATGAAGAATGGCATGACTACTGGTTGCAGTATCGCTGGGATTGGTATGTGGATTTGGGAATGTCTCCCGAGAACATGCGCTTTTTTGATCATCCAAAAGAAAAGCTAAGTCACTATTCAAAGCGCACTGTTGACATTGAATACAAGTTTGAGTTTGCTGGAAACACTTGGGCCGAACTTGAAGGTGTAGCAAACCGCACTGACTTTGACTTGAAGACGCACAGCGAACACAGCGGAACTGACCTTTCCTACTTCGATCAGGAAACTGGTGAGCGTTGGACGCCATACGTGATTGAACCAGCGGCTGGACTAACACGTTGTGTCTTCGCTTTCTTGTTGGATGCGTATGCTGAAGATGAAGCCCCGAACACCAAAGGCGGGGTAGATGTTCGCCAACTCCTGCGGTTGGATCCGCGGTTAGCTCCGATCAAGGCGGCAGTGTTGCCGTTGAGTCGAAACGCTGATCTAACTCCAAAAGCAAAAGATTTGGCCGCAGAATTGCGTAAAACTTGGAACATTGATTTTGATGACTCGGGTGCAATTGGCCGGCGTTATCGTCGACAAGATGAAATCGGAACTCCGTTCTGCATCA
>JBIKSQ010000189.1:0-2772 GCA_044348555.1 Candidatus Nanopelagicales bacterium
CCGGAGCCAATCGCTCCAGTTACCAAAACTTTTATCATTACCCAATTCTCCCAGAAATGACTGAAGGCGGCGCATTGAGCGCCGCCTTCAATTCAGATATTAACTCTTTAATTGCTCTTTGAGTGCTGTGAGGGACTCATCCTCAGACAGAGTTCCAGCAATCGGCTCGGCATTTTCGACAACTGCTGCTGCTTCGGCCTCTGCCTCTACTGATTCAGCAAGCTGAGTGCGGTGCGCTTCCCAACGGGTGTGAGCCTCTGCATACTGCTTTTCCCACTCGGAGCGCTCATCTTCAGAGCCTGCGCGCCATTCGCCAGTTTCAGGATCAAATCCCGCTGGACCAATGTACTTGCCGGCTTCGTCGTATGAAGGTGGCATGCCGTATAGGTATGGATCGAAACCTTCAGATGCGTCACCCACACCAGACTCATTAGCCTGCTTGAGGGAAAGTGAAATCCGGCGGCGTTCAAGATCGATATCGATTACTTTGACCATTACTTCGTCGTTAACCTGAACAACCTGTTCTGGAATTTCCACATGACGTTCGGCCAGTTCAGAGATGTGAACTAGTCCTTCGATGCCATCTTGAACTCGAACAAAAGCACCGAACGGAACCAGCTTGGTCACGTTACCTGGCACGATTTGGCCAAGCTGATGTGTGCGAGCGAAATGCTGCCATGGGTCTTCCTGAGTGCTCTTGAGCGAAAGCGAAACTCGTTCCCGATCATGTTCAACTTCAAGAACTTCAACAGTTACTTCCATGCCAACTTCGACAACCTCATTCGGGTGATCGATGTGCTTCCAGGAAAGTTCAGAAACGTGAACTAGACCGTCCACGCCACCAAGATCTACGAAAGCTCCAAAGTTCACAATGCTCGAGACAACACCCTTACGGATCTGACCCTTCGCAAGGTTGGAGAGGAAGGTGGTGCGGGATTCACTCTGAGAATGTTCGAGGAATGCTCGACGGCTCAACACAACGTTGTTGCGGTTCTTGTCGAGTTCAATAATTTTGGCTTCGATTTCCTTGCCAATGTAAGGAGCAAGATCGCGTACTCGACGCATCTCAACTAGGGATGCCGGCAAGAAGCCACGCAAACCAATGTCAAGAATCAAGCCGCCCTTAACAACTTCAATAACGATGCCTTTAACAACACCATCGGCTTCTTTGACTTTTTCAATGTCGCCCCAGGCACGTTCGTATTGAGCGCGCTTCTTGGAAAGAATTAAGCGACCTTCTTTGTCTTCTTTTTGTAGCACCAAAGCTTCGATTACGTCGCCAACTTTTACTACAGAAGTTGGGTCAATATCGTGCTTGATGGAAAGCTCACGAGAAGGGATTACACCTTCTGTTTTGTAGCCAATGTCGAGCAGAACTTCGTCACGGTCGACTTTGACGACGATACCTTCTACAAGGTCACCATCGTCGAAGTTCTTGAGAGTTGAGTCGATCGCTGCAAGAAAATCTTCAACTGAGCCGATGTCATTTACAGCGATGTTGTTTTTGGTCATGGAGTAATAGCTCCGGTTTGAATAGTTGGTAGGGCTGTTTGGAACAAGTTCTAAGTCAAACCCTAGGTCTGGTCTGACCAAATCAGCGCCCGAAGTTTAGATGACCCAGAGAGGTGCAAAATACCAATTTAGTGGGCTGCGCTGTCCCAATTTGCACCAATTCCAACGCTGACATCCAACGGCACGGACAACTCAGCCGCATTTGCCATCCCAGCCCGCACGATTGCCTCTAGATGCTCCTGTTCGGAGCCATGAATCTCGAGCACGAGTTCATCGTGGACCTGAAGCAGCAGTCGACTCTGTAGCCCAGCTTTTTCGATGTCTCGAGCCACGTTCAGCATCGCCATTTTGATTATGTCGGCTGCGCTGCCCTGAATTGGAGAATTTAAGGCCATTCGCTCCGCAGCGGCCTGGACGGTCGGCTTGTCACTCTGCAAATCCGGCAGGTATCTGCGTCGACCAAACATGGTTTCGGTGTAGCCATTGATTCGAGCTTCTTTAACTACTCGCTTCAGGTAATCCTGCATGCCACCAAAACGATCCAAATACTTCTCCATCAGCGCGCTTGCCTCACCGTTCGAGATTCCTAATTGTTGGCTAAGACCAAAAGCTCCAAGCCCGTAAGCAAGTCCATAGGACATAGCTTTGATTCGGCGACGCATATCCGGATCGACATCTTCAGCCGCTACACCAAATACTGAGCTTGCCATTGTGGTGTGAAGGTCTTCGCCGGAATTGAATGCATCAATCAAGCCAGCATCATTTGAAAGATGCGCCATGATCCGCATTTCGATCTGGCTGTAGTCCGCAGTCATCAACGCTGCGTACTCATTTCCACTGACGAACGCCGAACGAATCTTTCTGCCTTCAGCGGTTCGAACTGGAATGTTTTGCAGATTCGGTTCTTGGCTCGAAAGTCGACCGGTTGCGGCAACGGTTTGTGACAAAGTTGTGTGAATTCGATTTTCTGAATCAACTAGTGGAATCAAGGTGTTTACAGTTTGCCGAAGTTTGCTCACTTCCCGCCAACGCAAAATTTGTGCAACCACTGGATCTTGCGTATTTGCAAATAGATTCTGTAATGCATCGGCATCAGTGGTGTATCCAGTTTTAATCTTTTTTGTTTTAGGTAACCCACGCTCAACAAACAGGATTTCTTGCAGTTGCTTTGGTGAAGCCAGATTAAAACTTGAGCCAGAGATGGCCTGAGCTTCGGCTGCTGCAGCGTCCATCACTGCCCCAAACTCGGCTTCGAGTTCC
>JBIKSQ010000190.1:0-2757 GCA_044348555.1 Candidatus Nanopelagicales bacterium
CCTTCATGCCACGAGCATGTGCTGACTCCACCAGATGAATGAGCGCCTCGTTGCCTCCAAGCAGCGGGTCAACCTCATCGAACGTCTGAGCGTCATACCGATGGGTCGAGTGCCCTGGAAAAAATGGTGTGAGATAAACCAAATCAATACCAAGATTTTGCAAGTAATCAAGTCGATCGGCAATGCCCCAGATGTCACCACCAAACCATTCTCGGCCAGTGTTACGAGATTTTCCTTCGGGTAGTTGATCCCACTCTCGCTTCACGAAGTAGTCAGGAGCGGTCTGTTCGTGCGCACTGCGCGAAAATCGATCAGGAAAGATTTGATACGCAACACTCTTTGCCATCCAGGTTGGAGCTGGAGGATGTGCAATCAACAGGAAGTCTGCCGCATCTGAAACGTCTCGAGTGCTCAACCCTTCAGCGTTTAGCCACGCAAATTCGAATTCACCACCGGTTAACAACCAACGATAGTTCTGCGCAAAATTTCGTGCCGTTAATTCGGCAACCCACCACACATCTGTGTCAGTCTCGTGACTAATGGTGGCGACATGAATCCGTGGTTCTCCATCGTAGACAGCCCGTATCGATACGGCGTTTGGAAGATTGGGTTTCGCTACACGAAGTCGGACCTGTATGACTTCTTCAAACTCTGGTGAAGAGTTTGATACATACAAATCCGACCCGTCGTGGTGCGCACCCGATAGGTGCGAAATCATCCCTTTACAGACCCAGAAGTGAGTCCACCAATGATGTACTTCTGCAAACTCAAAAAGATGATGACAATTGGAATCGATGCAATCAAAGAACCGGCTGCAAATGGTCCCCAGTTTTGGTCAAACTGATTGCCAATAAATTGCTGCAGACCGACCGCAACGGTTCTTTGTTCAATATCATTCAAGAAAAGCGATGCCAGAATGAACTCGTTAAATGTTCCGATAAACGACAGCAGTGCCACAACAGCTAGCACAGGTGCGGCAAGCGGGAAGAAGATTAGCCAATAGATTTGTGAAGGAGTCGCACCATCGATCTTTGCAGATTCATCGAGTTCAGCTGGTATCGAATCAATGAATCCCTTTAGAAGCCAAGCGTTCACACCCATTGCGCCACCGAGGTAAATCAAGATCAAACCAGAGGTCGTTCCCAATCCGACAGCTGGGAACACTCGATAAATCTCACCCATGATCACGAAGATTGCTGAAATAGCCAAAAAGGAAGGGAATACCTGAATGAGCAAAAGTGTCTGGATTCCAATCTTGCGTCCCTTGAACTTCAACCGGCTAAACGCATACGCAGCTGAGGCACCCATGAATACAGATCCAATAGCCGTTATGCTCGCAACAATCAGTGAGTTTTTTATCCAGGTTAGGAACGGAACACTGTCGTTAGCGAACAAGAGTTCGAAGTTTTCGAAACCCACGTTCGAAGGCCACAACGAGTTTGTAAGCAACTGTCCACTGGAATCCACGGATGACGCAATTACTACGTAGATAGGGAAAACGGTAAATAGGATTAAAATCCAAGCAACAGCATGACGCCATAAATCTGCTTTAAAAGTACGCATTAGAACTCCTCCAGAGCCTTTGATTTACGCAAGCTCCACATAGAAAGCACGCCAACGATTAAGAACATAAAGAGTGAAATTGCTGAGGCCAAGCCAAAATTCTGATCATTCGGATTAGAAATCGCTGTCTTATATGCGTAACTAATCAAAATGTCCGTTGCACCTGCCCGTTCACCTGCAAGTGCATCTATTGGTCCACCACCTGTCAACAGATAAATGATGTTGAAGTTGTTGAAGTTAAATGCAAAGGACGAAATCAACAGTGGATAAAGGATTTGAAGTAAAAGTGGCAACACAATCAGACGGAATGACTGCCAAGCAGATGCACCGTCGATGGCAGCGGCTTCTTTGAGCTCAGCTGGGATGGCCTGTAGTGCTCCACTAGAAATTAGATACATGTAAGGGAACCCAAGCCAAAGGTTGACCAGGATCACAATTCCTCGAGCCAGCCAAGGATCATCAAACCAGTTAACTGGATTGGAAATCCAGTCCATGTTCATTAGCACGCTGTTGATAACGCCAAAATCGAAATCGAACATTCCTCGCCAAATCAGAATCGAAAGAAATCCTGGGATGGCGTACGGAAGAATCAAAATTGACCGATAGATGCGACGACCTGGAATTTTTTTGTCCATCGCCAATGCCAATGTAAGGCCAACGATGAAAGTCGTGAATACAGACAGAAACGCAAAAGCGATAGTCCAAACGAATACGCCAATGAATGGGCCGCGAACCTCAGGGTCTAAGAGAAGTTCTCTGAAGTTTTCCGGGAAGTTAGCTGATCGCCAGCCAGGAAACAGAATCTTGTTTGGCTTATCTGGGTTTGCAAAATTGCCGTTACCATTATCAACATATGTAATGCCTTTAGACACCGAAGTTATCGTGTCAGTTTCTGCATCATAAAATAAATCCTGAGTCAGCTGGACTGCTAGCTCTGCAAAAGACATAACTGCGAATGACCCGTCACCCAAAGGAAACTTGTACTCAAGAATGTCATCACCTAGTTTGTTAAGTTCCTTCTGGGAATAGGCAGTGAAACCAGGTGCGCTGTTTGGGATTCCCCATTCGTTAAATCCGACTTCTTCTGGCTCCAGAAATGTAGGACCAGTCGAGTCAATCGAAAAAATCTCGTTTGTGTTTTGATTAAACATCAAGGCAGTGACTTCGCCGCTGTCATTCTTACCAAGCGTTACG
>JBIKSQ010000191.1:0-2750 GCA_044348555.1 Candidatus Nanopelagicales bacterium
GCCGTCAAAGACTCCGCCCGCATTTTGAGTATGCCGTATTCGATCGGTGAGGAAATCACTAAAACTTTGCCACCAGCTGTGATGGGTAAAGATGTGCCGCTATCTGGAATCTTTGATCCCAAACATGAGCGCTACGGAGAAGCCGCAGACTTCCGCAATCTGTATGCCGAACGTGCAGAGGTGAAACAAGTTGTTGACATCGCAATCGGCATTGAAGGTGCGCGCCGTCAGTGGGGAGTGCACGCAGCCGGTGTGATTCTTTCGGCTGAACCACTGATTGATTTGATTCCACTGATTCGTCGTGCTCAAGACGGTGCGGTTATTACCCAGTTCGACATGGTTGGATGCGAGAAACTTGGGCTTTTAAAGATGGATTTCTTGGGTCTGCGAAATCTGACAGTTCTCGATGACACTCTCATGCATATCAAACGCAACCGTGGCATCGACATTGTGCTTGAGGAACTCGAACTCGATGACAAGCCCACATATGAGTTACTAGCTCGCGGAGACACGCTCGGTGTTTTCCAGCTTGATAGTCCAAACATGCGATCGTTGCTGCGTTCGCTTATGCCAACAAGTTTTGACGATATTTCGGCTGTCTTAGCGCTGTATCGACCAGGGCCGATGGGTGAAAATGCCCACAACGATTATGCGGACCGGAAAAATGGTCGAAAGCCGGTTGAGCCGATTCACCCTGAGCTGGCAGCTGTCTTACAGCCAATCTTGGGTGACACATATGGCGTAATCGTTTACCAGGAACAGGTTATGGCTGTTGCGCAGCAACTCGCTGACTACAGCCTTGGCCAAGCAGATTTACTTCGTCGAGCGATGGGTAAAAAAGACAAGAAGATCCTGAAGAAAGAATATGTTCCATTTTCTCAAGGCATGGCGAAGCGAAATTTCTCGCCCGAAGCAACCCAGCGCTTGTGGGATGTTCTGGTTCCTTTTGCCGACTACGCATTCAACAAATCACACTCAGCTGCATACGGTGTCGTTTCGTATTGGACCGGTTACCTCAAAGCGAACTACCCATCTGAATACATGGCCGCACTTTTATCTAGTGTGAAAGAAGACCGCGACAAACTCGGTTTGTATTTGAACGAATGTCGGCGGATGGACATCAAAGTATTGCCACCAGATGTGAATGAATCACTCGCAGAATTTTCACCAATCGGCAAAGACATTCGATTCGGCATGACCGCAATCAAAAATGTTGGTTTGAATGTGGTTGAGAGTCTGATCGCCACGCGTGAAAAAGAAGGTCGCTTCGTTTCGTTCGTAGATTTTCTCAACAAGGTCGATATGTCAGTATGCAACAAGCGATTGGTTGAATCGCTGATCAAAGCCGGAGCGTTTGACACCTTAGGTAACACGCGAAAAGGACTTTTCAACGTTCACCTTGAAGCGGTTGATTCAGTGCTTGCAACCAAACGCCAAGAGGCTGCCGGTATGACAAGTCTGTTTGATGATTTCCTGGATACATCACCGGAATCAGACGAGTTATCTTCGGGACTAACACTCAACATCGTTACAGACGAATGGCCAAAAGACTTTTTGTTGGCGCAAGAGCGCGAGATGCTTGGACTTTATGTTTCAGACCACCCATTGCTGGGAATCGAACATGTGTTGAAGCGAGAAGCAGACATGAACTTGTCTGAAGTCTTGACTGAAGTAAAAGCCGACGAGATGGTGAACGTCGCAGGCCTGATCACTTCGGTTACTCGTCGCACAACCAAAGCTGGCAAGCAATGGGCAGCTGTTACCTTAGAAGATCTAGATGCGTCCTGTGAAGTTATGGTGTTTCCGCAGTCGTACCCACTGATTGGACCATCGCTCGTTCAAGATGCGGTTGTGGCATTCCGAGTCAAGGTTGATAAGCGTGAAGAAGAAGCGCCGAAGTTAATCGCCCAAAGAGTGTGGTTGCCGGACATCACCAGTGCAGATGCATCACTGGCCATCAACCTCACGCTTGCTCAATGTGATACGGAAACTGTTGATCGAGTAAAACAAGTTTTGTTGCAGTATCCAGGTAAATCAGATGTTCGCTTTCGAATCATCAACGGTTCGCGGGTAACCACGGTTGCGGTTGAGAAGAAGTTTCAGGTCACAATCAAACCTGAGTTGTACTCAGATCTAAAAGGCATTTTGGGCGCTCACTGTTTTGGGGTTAAGTGATGAAGACTTCTTTCGCCAAGTGGGCCAAGTTTGTTACGTTGTATCTGCTTTCAATTCCAGTCATCGCTGCTGGTTGGCATTACCTGGCTCCGCGAGCAGAGTGTTATGTCAACGACGAAAACATTTGCATCTGGCAGGTTGATCAAACTTCGAGCCCGTACTTTTTTGCTGATGCAATTTTTGGTGGCGTTTCACTCGTGGTTGGGCTGTTACTCGCTTTTGTGGTTGCGAGGAGTCTGCAACCAAGTTGGCGAAATCAACTCACTTTTGCAGGGCTAGGAATCGCAGTCGGTTGGGTTGCCAAAACAGTGGCTGAGTCATTCAACGCAGTTGAACTGCTTGAGTCCCCATTTGCTATAGATGCTCTAGAAATGCGCTCAACCGCCATGCTGTTCGTGTTGCCGCTGGTGGTCCAACTTTTTGTAGTATTTCGGACGCCGCTGGCGCCCAAGGGCGAACCAGTCTCAGAATCTGAGCCAGCAGCTCAATAGCAAAACCCTCAATCTCAACTTTAAACTAGAATTCAGCCATGATTAGGCTAATTGACTTGCGGGATTCCAATCTCGACCTAGCCT
>JBIKSQ010000192.1:0-2741 GCA_044348555.1 Candidatus Nanopelagicales bacterium
CCAGCAGCAACCGCTCTTTCTGCAAGACTTCTGATTGCGGCTGATTTATCTGTTGCCTGTAGATCTAAATCAATCAGCTCAGTTGCAAATAATTTCATCTCGCCCACGAGTTAATTCCCACTACTTGACTTGAAGTTTGATTCGAGCGACCAGCCCAGCAGCCTTTAGCCTCACGGTTGCTGAACCGCTACGCAGAGCTTTCACTCTTCCATCTGCTGAAATAGATACAACGCCCGGGGTAATGACGTCCCATTTGTACTTCGCACTCACCAGGTCTGTGATGTTAAATCGAGGATTGAGTTGGACTTTTTGACCAACCTTAAAACTTCGTTTGGCACTCTGGATTGAAAGTGAGTTTGGGCTATTGGTAGTACCACCTTCAGTTTGAGAATCAAAAACCAAATATCCGTTTGGCGGCAAGTGGAAAGTTTGCGTAGCTGCCAAGTCAGAAATGGTGTTGTTGATGACAGATCTGTATTTACCCGCCAGATTTCCAAGTTTCAACGTGATTGCCTGATTTCGGTTTGAGATGTTTCCAACATATATAACTTTGTCGTTTCCATTTCGGCGAGCGAAGCTAACAACATAATCGCTCTTAGTATTGAAAGTGTTGATACTGCCAGCTACCGCTCCAACATCAAGTGCTGAATTGTTCTTCTTCACATCAATCAACTTCGGCAAGTAAGTCAATGTGCTCTGGCCAGCCCAATCAATCGGGTCTTTCTCAAAAAACTCCAATCGCTTTTTGAGCCCAATCTCCTGTCCTGAATAAATGAGTGGCACACCTGGCAAAGCGAAATACATCGCTGTCATCGCAGGCACAAGTTTGCCTAGTCGCTCATATTCAGTGCCATTCCACGAGTTTTCATCGTGATTGGTTATGAAGTTCATCGCAAAGGTGTTCGCTGGATACTGATTTTTCTGTGCAGCAATCAACTCATTGAGATTTCGAGCACCGAACCGAGTAGTCCCAAAATTGTTCATTATGTCTTTGAGCGGCCAGTTGTAATTCATATCAAAAGCGTCATTGAGTAAATCTAAATCAGAGTGATTTTCAGCCAAGATTAAAACTGGTTTGATTTGATTTAGTCTTGTGTGAACCGTGCGCCAGAAACTATTTGGAACCCCAGTTGTGTAATCCATTCGATAACCATCAATATCAAATTCTTCTATCCAATATTCCATGTCCGCCAACATTGCCTCACGCATATCTGCATTTGCAAAATTGAGATCGGCAACATCAAACCAAGTCGTGCCCGGCGGCGCCACAATCTCACCATCGGAATTTTGGGTGTACCAATCTGGATTTTCGGTAATCCAATCGTGATCCCAGCCAGTGTGGTTTGCGACCCAGTCCATCATGACCTTGAATCCCAATTGTTGGGCTTGTTGCACTAACTCGCGAAAATCTTGGGCGTTGCCAAACTCCGGATTGATTGAACGAAAATCAGCAATCGAGTAATACGAACCCAAAGTGCCAATTCGCTGCTCAACCGAAATCTCATGGATCGGCATGAACCACAAGACTTCAACACCAAGCTCTTTTAATCGAGGCAACTCTTCAGCAAAAGCATCAAAAGTTCCAGCATCGGTGTACTGCCGAACATTCACCTCGTAGATCACAGCATCTGAAATCCAGGCAACAGGAGGAACTTGATTCGTCGCTTGCGCAGAGGGCATCAGCAACGAACCCATAACCAAAGCAGCAACCAACGGCAAAGTGAGGCTTTTCTTCATCAAACTAGATTACAGCGGTCAGCCCAATTTCAGATTCAATAGAATCCGCTCCCTTGGCTCCGTAGCTCAGGGGATAGAGCATCGGTTTCCTAAACCGTGTGTCGCATGTTCGAATCATGCCGGGGCCACTTAAGTTGATTGCTTAAAAGTTAAAGCCGTACGCCATAGACATGAATTGAATCTGGCTTAATTTCAATTTCCATTGGAGTTAACCCGAGGTACTCGCCATCTCCCCAAACTTGCTCTGTTGGTGCACTTATCCAAAGTTTGGTTCCGCGAAGCTCCCGGACTTCTGGGTGAGTCACATGACTACCTTTAAAAATCCTTGGGAAAATCCTGAGCAAGGTTGCAACACTTATTTTGTTAACAATTAGTAAATCAAACTCACCGTCTTTGATATGCGCAGCAGGACACACCTTCATGCCACCGCCAAACATTGAACCGTTTCCGATTACGACAACCATTGCCTGAAACTTTTTTTCTTCTCCATTAAATTTCCAGTGGTAATCAATCGGCTTAAAGCTTCTGAGAGTTTTAAAGAGGGCAGCGATGTATCGGAAAGTACCTTTCAAGTAAGTCATCTTGGCGGAGTTCGCATTTACGCGGGAATCAAATCCAGCAGACATAACTGCCATAACTGTGTGCTCTTTATCATCAGCTGTTCGTAGCCTGATTGAATCGACTGCAGTTTTATCATCCGCAAGATATGCCGCCACGAAATGATCAGCGCTGACCTTTGTGGCTTCGTAGTTTCGGCCATGAGGCAACCCACATACTCGGGCAACATCGTCCCCACTGCCGGCCGCGATAATGCCAAGCGGTAATCCTGATTCATAAGCAATCTGTGCCGCTGTGTGAACAGAACCATCGCCACCAACTGCAACTATCGATGAAAAATCCGAGATTCGATTCATTACTTTTTGGATTACATCATCCGCTGAATTGCCCTCAACTAATTCGTAAGGGATTGAGTTGGATGCGAATTCCCCAAAAATGTAATCAGC
>JBIKSQ010000028.1:0-11359 GCA_044348555.1 Candidatus Nanopelagicales bacterium
GCTGTTTGGGATTCCCCATTCATTAAATCCGACTTCTTCTGGCTCCAGAAATGTAGGACCAGTCGAGTCAATCGAAAAAATCTCGTTTGTGTTTTGATTAAACATCAAGGCAGTGACTTCGCCGCTGTCATTCTTACCAAGCGTTACGTCAAAGGCTGTCCCATTAACATCTTCAATGTAGCCACTAGCAATTAGTGCCTCTATAGCATCAGGTTTTGTAATCTCGTTGCCAGTCGTGAAGTTAAATCCGGACATCACTACTGTGTAGATAATCGGAGTAACGACGAAGGACGCTAAAAAGATCAAACCTGGTGTTAAAAACTTCCAATGGGGTTTGGTACGAAATAGATAGACATAATTAACAGCTGCCAGAATTAGGATTATTGCGGCTGTAATAAAATTAGAACCAATACTGATCGATTGAACAAGCGCTAAACCACCAACCAGATCTACAACAAACAACAGTGCAAGTTTGAGTAGTGTTGCTGGAAAACCTTGAAATCTTGCAAGCCTCAACATAAATTCCCTTAGTAAATAAATCTAACGCACATAGACAAGATTTGGTGCGGTGACCCTTATGGGGTCACCGCACCAAATTTTAGTTAATTGACGGACTAGTCGATACCAGCTGCAGCAGCACCAGCAACAAAGTTTTGCTTAACCTTGGTTGCTAGAGTATCTAGAGTCGCACCAACAGGATCTCCATCAACGAGAATGTCGTTGAATGCTCCTGGTACAAGTGCGTACCAGTTAGAACCTGCAGTGGTGTTGTCCAACATAGCTGACAGCTGAAGAACGCCACCGCTACCTGCCTTAGCCAATCCGAGTGTGATTGGGTTCTTTAGCAGTTTTGCCGCGGCAAGGTTTGCTGGTGGACGATCGCTGGCTGAACCTAAGGTTGCCTGAACGTTTGCTGAGCTCATGTAACGAACTGCGAATGACATTGCGCCCGCACCCTTACCGTTTTGACCTGCAAACTTGGTGACGTATACGGCCTGGTAGCCGGTCCATGGTGAACCAAACTTACCCTTGGTCATACCTGGCAATGGAGTTACGCCAACGTTGAGGTTTGCTGACTCCATTCCTGAGTAGTTCCAGCCACCGGTATTGGCGAACGGAATCTTTCCATCGAGGAAGTCATTGAAGCAACCGCCTTCTTTGTAGAAACCGTTCGATTCATCACCAGTCATGAACAAGTCAGCGAAGTTCTTCTTGAATGTTGCGCTGTTGATACGAGTCGTGTTTGGCAATGGATTGCCCTTTGAATCGTATGTCCATGCAGAACCACCCATGGCGGTGATCAATGACTGTCCACCCCAAATGGAGTCTGGGATACAAATACCAGCGGTGTAGCCCTTTGAAACTTTGTTGTTCTTGTAGTGGGCAACCATCTGTGGCAATGTGGTTGGTGCCTTCTTACCAAATTTTGCTTTGTTCCAGAACAATGCAGTGGTGTCTACGTCAATTGGAAGACCGTAGACCTTGCTGTTGTATGACAAAGCCTGGAAGGATTTTGCACCAAACTGGCTTCTAACGCTCGCAGGAAGATTCAATGGCTGAAGCTTTCCTGACTTGCCACCAACGGCAGCAAGGCCTGCGTTCGAGAAGACAATGTCTGGTCCAGTTGCTCTGGTTGCTGCTGCGAAAGCAGTGTCCAGCGCATTTAGGCTCGAGAATGCCTTAACGGTGATCTTGTAACCTGCAACAGGTGTCTTTCCGAACAGTAGTGACTTCAAAATTGGGCCGCGACTTTCGTCGGCCCAAATAACCAAGGTTTTGGTAGCAGCATTAGCCGGAGCTACGCCAGCGAGAACTCCCGCAGACATAACAGTTGCTAGAGCAGCGGCAACCCAGCGGCTCTTATTTGAGAACATTTAGTTCCTTCCGTAGAAAATAGAAAGAGATACGCGACGCTCAGTGCATCGTGTGGGGTGAATTATTGGGAGTATGTGCAGTGCTTAACAACATAAATCGCAATCCGTTATTAATGCGTAATTAACCTTTACTCTGAGTAACTAGTGATTACCTAGGGTAGCGCAGGTTAAGTCTCGGGTAGGTAACAAATCGGGCCAAACCCTCACTTTTTTGCGTGAAACTCACTATTGTCGAACCGACTCAAAAACTTCTACCTTGATAGGGAAAATTGTGCGAAAAATAGACCGAATCCGGAAATCGACTAGCCGAATTATGGCCTTAATCCTGACTACCACTGCGATGATTGCTCCTGCGATTGTCAACATGCCTGCAGCGCAGGCAGAGGTACGTAGTCAAGTCGTCGTTCACAAGCCAGGCACACCTAGAGATGTTCCAAACACGACAATCACAGCAGTCGTGAACGGTAACACCACTCAAAACCCATTTGTAGCTGGTGATTCATACGGTGCCTTCGCTTTCATTACAACTTTAGAATCGACATCTACTCTGACCATTGCCGGAAAGAGTTGGGATACATCACGCGGAACTGAAGTGTGGATGGATGGCCAAGGAGAACTACATTCTTCAAGAGCACTCGCACAAGGTCATGTCATCGTTCGATTCCGATCCGCTTCCGATTCCGGTTTGAACACAACTCTTTCTTACACTGACGTTGCAGCCGAGATCAGTGCAGAGTTGCAACCCGCACAAGGCTCCACAGCTAGCGAAGCGATTTTTGAAGTTCCAGTTTCCGCTGACACTAAGAAGTTGGAGATTCAACCCGAAGTTGCCGACACTGCAATCGGCACACTCCGAAACTTTGATGCCCGCAAGTGGGGTGAAGTGTGGATTTCTGATGAGTTTGCAGAGGTTCGTTACTCCGAGGCATGGGCTGACGGATTCGCCGTGTTTCATTACAACAGACCAGATAACCAGTACCTCATTAACCAAGGAACTGGCTGTGCCAATCCCGCTGGTTGCAACGCTTGGGGAATGCATGTTTGGGACGGTGCCGCAAACGCGAGCGAAGTTTCTTGGAGCAACCCACTGGCACACGAAGAAGTAGATGAGTTCGGTTTAGTCTTTCGAGTTCCACTTGTAGAAGGTGCTGAGAATCTTTCGTTTCTCTTTCACTCTGGTGACACAAAGGACCCAGGCAATGGTGGCGCACCTGTTGATCAATCGCTAAACCTTTCTACAACTGGTGGAGAGGTTTGGTTTGTATCAGAAAACTCAGATGAAACCGGTAAAGCTGTTTATGCAGTACCCGTGATTCCGTCAGTTGATGCTGATCTAACAGTGCTACGTGCCATCTGGATGACTCCTGGTGTAATTGCCTGGCCAGACACGATTCGCACGACTACTAATGCAGAGCGTGGCATCAAAGCGGAACTTTTGTACAGCGAAGATGCAAGCATTGAAGTTACTGAAGACCCAGATACTCGACGGCTGACAATCAGCGGCGATAGCGAGAGATGGTCTTTAACGTCAGGAAGTTCATTGCCGTCTTCTGCGGTTGATAAATATCCGCATCTATCGGCCTACCGAGCATTGAATGTGCCGGTTGAGGCACGAGATCAAATCAAAGAAATCTTGACTGGCCAATTAGCAGTTCTTATTACTGATGATTCCATTACACCTCGGAACCCAGATGGCGATCCCGTTCTAGTGCGTCTTACTGGTATTCAGTTAGCTCCAGTTCTTGACAGCATCTACGGCGCAACCGCAGTCAATGAAGAATTGGGCATTAATTGGAATGGAAATATTCCGACAATCAGCGTTTGGGCACCTACTGCTCAAGAAGTAAGTTTCCTGCGCTACAACAATGCATCCGGAGACTCGGCAGCACAGAATCTTGATATGGATTTAGATGAGTCAACAGGTGTGTGGTCAATAACTGGCGAACCCTCTTGGAAAAACACATACTTTGAATATGAAGTAATTGTGTATGCACATTCCAAAGCAAAGAGAGTCACAAATCTCATAACGGATCCATATTCAATTTCTTTGAGTATGAATAGCCTTCGGACACAAATCTTTGATCCAGCGGATCCTGCTTACTTCCCTGAAGGTTGGGATGAGTCTCGACCAGACTTCACTTCCATGAAGGATGCTTCCATTTACGAACTGCACATTCGGGATTTTTCAGCAACTGACGAAACCGTTGATGCACTAGAGCGTGGTAAGTATCTTGCCTTCACAGACATGACTTCAGATGGCATGCTCCATTTGAAGTCTCTTGCGGATGCTGGCCTTACACACCTTCATCTCCTACCAACTTTTGACATTGCATCAGTTGATGAAGATTCATCAACTTGGGAAGAACCAGGTGACTTGTCTGGTTTTGCACCAGATTCTGAGGAGCAACAACAAGCCATCGCAGAAATTGCAAACAAAGATGGTTTCAACTGGGGATACGACCCATTCCATTTCAATGCACCTGAAGGTTCATACGCAGTCGAAGTTGATGGCGGCGCACGAATCCTTGAGTTCCGCGAAATGATCCAAGGTCTCAGTGAAGTTGGTCTTCGGAATGTGCTCGATGTGGTTTACAACCACACGAGCTCTTCTGGACAAAACGGTAAGAGTGTCTTCGACAAGATTGTTCCTGGCTACTACCACCGCTTGTTAGCTGACGGTGCTATTGCCACAAGCACTTGCTGCCAGAACACAGCTATCGAAAACATCATGATGGATAAGTTCACTCGTGAATCCATTCTTTCGTGGGTTGAGCATTTCAAGATTGATGGTTTCCGCTTTGACCTAATGGGACATCATCCAAAGGCAAACATGGTCAGCATCCGTGCAGACCTTGACCAGTTAACTGTCGCAAACGATGGAATCGATGGCACAAGCATCATTCTTTACGGTGAGGGCTGGAACTTTGGAGAAGTTGCTAATAACTCCCGTTTCATCCAAGCAACTCAGGGAAACATGGCTGGAACTGGCATCGCAGTTTTCGACGACCGAATGCGCGACAGCGCTAAGGGCGGCGGACCATTCGATGCTGACCCAGGTGTTCAAGGATTCGCATCCGGAGCTTGGACTAACTGGAACTTCAATCCGATTAATGGAAACGAAACCATTGAACGGCTTGGTTCAATTCTCGAAAAAACTGACCTAATCAAATTGGGTCTCACTGGCATGGTTCGCGATTTCCGCTTTAGAGGAATGGACGGGTTCTGGGCCACTGGAACCAGTAAGTCATACAACGGCAGTCCTGCGGCTTACAACATCAACCCAACCGACATGATCGCCTATGTTGACAAGCATGACAACGAAGCACTCTTCGACTGGTTGGTATACAAGCTGCCTCAAACAGCTTCGAAAGATCAGCGAGTTCGCTACCAGGTAGTTGCAAACTCGATTACCACCCTCAGCCAAGGAGTGCCTTTCTGGCAAGCCGGCACTGACCTGATGCGTTCAAAGTCTCTTGACAAGAACTCTTACAACTCAGGCGACTGGTTTAACGAGATTGATTGGTCAAAGACAGATAACGGATTTGGCCGCGGCTTACCTATGAAGGGTGATAACGGTTCTCGTTGGGAAGACGCTGAAGTGTTGCTGCGAAATGCAGACGACATCAAGCCAACCCCGGCCCAAATCGCCGCTTCTGGTCTGCGTTTCCAAGAGTTCTTGAAGATTCGCTACTCGTCACCGTTGTTCCGTCTCGGAACCGGTACCGCAGTGAAGCAACGCGTCAAGTTCACTCATGCATCAGGCAAAACACCTGGCATATTAGGAATGCAGATTCTCGATGGCGCTAAGGGTGTCCGTGGAATCACTGATCTAGACAAAGCTAACCGCTCTGCAGTCGTGGTCTTCAACATGAATAAGACCAGCAAGACAATCACGATTCCTCGAGTTGAGGCAAAGGCAATTCTTCACCCAGTGTTGAAGTCAAGTTCCGACAACACTGCAAAAGCTGCCAAGATCAAAGCAGTCACGCAGGTTGTAAAGGGTAAGAAAGTGAAACTCTGGAGCATCACAGTTCCAGGTCTAACCACTAGCGTCTTCTACACGCGCTAGAAAAAACTTGTGGGGCGGAAGGATTACCTTCCGCCCCACAAGCCTATGTAGATTTATTTGGACTAGAAGTCCATGTCTGGTCCACCTGCAGGTGCAGTGGTCTTTGGTTCTGGCTTCTCTGCAATAACTGCCTCAGTCGTGAGGAAGAGTGCTGCGATTGATGCTGCATTCAACAACGCTGAACGCGTTACCTTTGCAGGATCGATGATGCCAGCAGCAATCAAGTCCACGTATTCGCCGGTCGCGGCGTTCAAGCCGTGTCCAACTGGAAGATTGCGAACCTTCTCAACCACAACGCCGCCTTCAAGACCAGCGTTGATTGCGATCTGCTTGAGTGGTGCTTCGATGGCGACGCGAACGATGTTTGCGCCAACCGCTTCTTCACCTTCAAGCTTCAAGGTTGCAAACGCCTTGTCAGCCGCCTGAATCAAAGCAACGCCACCGCCGGCAACAATTCCTTCTTCAACAGCTGCCTTTGCGTTACGCACAGCATCTTCGATGCGGTGCTTGCGCTCTTTGAGTTCAACCTCAGTTGCTGCTCCAGCCTTGATGACTGCAACACCTCCAGCGAGTTTCGCTAGACGTTCCTGCAACTTCTCGCGGTCGTAATCGCTGTCAGACTTTTCAATTTCAGCACGAATCTGTGCGACTCGGCCAGCAATCTGATCAGTGTCGCCAGCACCGGTAACGATGGTGGTTTCTTCTTTGGTGATTACAACCTTGTGGGCACGACCGAGCAAAGTTAGGTCGGTGTTCTCAAGCTTGAGACCAACTTCTTCGCTGATTACCTGTCCACCTGTAAGGATTGCGATGTCCTGCATCATTGCCTTGCGACGATCGCCAAAGCCTGGCGCCTTCACAGCAACCGCGCGGAAGATGCCACGAATCTTGTTTACTACCAAGGTTGATAGCGCTTCGCCATCAACATCTTCAGCAATAATCAAAAGTGGCTTTCCTGACTGCATTACGCGTTCTAGGACAGGTAGCAAATCTTTGATTGCAGAAATCTTGCTGTTCGCAATCAAGATGTATGGATCTTCGAGCACAGCTTCCATACGCTCTGGATCAGTAACAAAGTAAGCAGAGATGTAACCCTTGTCGAAGCGCATACCTTCGGTTAGTTCGAGTTCGATACCAAAAGTGTTGCTCTCTTCAACGGTGATTACGCCTTCTTTGCCGACCTTGTCCATTGCTTCAGCAATTTTTTCGCCGATCAAAGTGTCGGCGGCTGAAATGGATGCGGTTGCGGCAATCTGTTCTTTTGACACAACTGGTAGCGCCATCGCAAGAAGTTCTGCACTTAGTGCTTCAACTGCTTTTTCAATGCCCTTTTTAAGGGTCATTGGGTTTGCACCAGCAGCAACGTTACGTAGACCTTCACGCACAAGTGCCTGAGCTAGAACGGTTGCGGTTGTAGTGCCATCACCTGCGACGTCATCGGTCTTCTTCGCAACTTCTTTTACAAGTTCTGCACCGATTTTTTCGTATGGATCTTCAAGTTCGATTTCTTTAGCAATCGAAACACCGTCGTTGGTGATCGTGGGTGCTCCCCATTTTTTCTCCAACACGACGTTGCGGCCCTTTGGGCCAAGAGTTACCTTGACGGCATCGGCGAGTACGTTCATACCCCGCTCAAGCGCGCGTCTGGCTTCTTCATCAAATGCGATGATTTTCGACATTTGTATGTTCCTCCGAACAGTTTCTAGGTTCCGATTAGCGAACCGATTGGCATGTGACCCGCGACGGAAAACCTCAACTTCCCGGCGGGAAATCTTTGGTCTCACATAGCCATCGACCTCGAGTTATCACTCGACACTCGAGAGTGCTAAGCCAATTTTTGGCACTCTAGGGGTCAGAGTGCAAATCGAGAGGGGTTTTTGAGGCTAAATGGCCTAGTTTTGAACTCAACTGGCCAAATTGAAGGGGCCAGCCCAAGAATCTAGCCCCGGCTCCAAATCCTGATCAAGTCCAAAAATATTCCAGATTCGCAGGTACGAATTCTCTGGATCTGGCAAACATTCGCGCTGCATTAGAACAGAAACGGTGCCATCTAGATTTGAAACGATTGCGGTTGAGCAGCCTGCTGGTGTGGTTGCACCATAGGGCGAAACAACAGACAAGTTTGTCGGTGTTTGCGTTAGACAAGTTTGGAATTGGTTGCGGTATTGAAAGCGTAAGTACGCTCGCCAATATTCTGACGATTTCACACTAACGCGCAAACCGTTTAATGAACTGCTGTCCCAATCACATCCATCAACAAAAGCTTGTCGAGTGTGAATTTGAATTTCAATATCCCAACCGTTTTGCGGCACTGCATGATTGATCACGGAAATTCTGGAAACGTCTGATTTGCCGCTGGTCATTTTCACAGTTGAAAAGACTGCTTCTGTTTTTGTCGAAGTCGTTGTGTCTGGATTTGTTAATTGACTTGTCGGAAGTGGATTCAAATCTGTACCGAGAAAAAATGTGGTGCTGTTGTTGAATTCAGAACTGATTCGATTGTTTTGAATTGCCAACAAGGCCTTCACTACCCAACCCGAATACGCAGCAACTCGAGTGAAAACCACCGGTCGCGATGTGCGACAGCTCTCATCTCCTCCATAACTCACAATCCCGAGCGCGAAATTTCGATTTCGCAATGTGCCTACCAGCGGGCCTCCAGAATCGCCACTACAAGCGGTTGTGTAACGCGTGGCAGATAACTTTCGGTGGGCACCAATCTGCCAACGCACCTCAAAGTTGTCGCCATAAACCTGAGCTGCGGATTTTGATGCATCAATCTGGCGAGTACTTTGTAGAAATTCTGGCAATTCAAGTTTCTGGTTTAGTCCCCAGCCGAACAGTCTCGATTGAGACTTCAACATAGTCGCCGTTTGAGTACGAGAAGGAATGCGCAGGTAAGTACTAGACGTAGCAGGAGTTTCTAGATCAATGACTGCGATGTCGTTTAATAGAGATGAATACTGAAAGTACTTATGTATCCGAAGCTCACGCGGAACCAGGACCTCACCACGGCTATTTCGTGCTGCCTGGTTGCGCACGACAACAAATGGTTCATCCATTCCGATGAATTCCCCATCATCGCCATAGAAACAATGCGCCGCAGTTAAAACTGTTGTGGGGTTGATCAAAGAGCCCGTGCAGAAAAACCCGCCCCCGTCTCGATCGTGATAGTCATTTACTAACCAAAGGCTTACCACCCAGGGAGCCGAGCTTGGGGAAACATTTTTTGTATCCGCAAAAGTAATCGAGTTAGCTGGACTAAGTCCCAGCAAAATACTCAACCCCACCATTAGGGCTATGGCTTTGCGGCGAATCATGTGACGAGATTAGTGAATAAATCGAATAAGTGAAGGGCGGCCACCAATGGTGACCGCCCTTCAAAGTTTGTGACTAGTTATTAGCTAGTTGCCAAACGAACATTGCCTGCCTGTGGTCCTTTTGGACCTTCGACGATTTCGAACTCCACGCGCTGATCTTGATCGAGGACTCGGAAGCCATCCATGTCGATTGCGGTGTGGTGTACGAATACATCGCGTTCGGTTCCATCAACAGAAATAAAGCCGAAGCCCTTTTCTGAGTTGAACCATTTAACAGTGCCGGTCATGAGAGATGCCATGACATTCCTTACGTGTTGCGGGGGATCAGTGGTCTCCGTCGGAAACCACGGGTCTTTTCTAAAGTCTTCCCACATTCACGTCGTGCGCCAAGCAGGGGTATTCAGGTGGACCATGTATCAGTGTAGGGCAAAAAGCAGAATGCAAAACCACGAACTTTTCAGGGTGAAAAGTGGCCTATTCGCGCAATAACTGTCTGAAAATCGGCTTTAAAAATTAGCGAGGAATCCCAAGGCGACGAGCGCTGCGAGCTTTCTGGCGCTCAGCACGCATCCGTCGCAAACGCTTAACCAGCATTGGATCAAACTCAAGAGCTACTTGACTATCAATTAGAGCGTTGAGGATTTGGTAGTACTTGGTTGAGCTCATGTCGAATAAATCGCGGATAGCGGCCTCTTTTGAACCTTCGTGCTTCCACCACTGACGCTCAAACTCGAGTAGTAGTCGGTCACGGTCAGATAGTTGTTCGCTGCCGGTGGACTCACTCTTTACAGTGGCTTCCATGTTTGCTCCCTCTGGTTTCGATGCGGTTATTCAGTACCAACTGAATCATGGGGGTATGACTCCAGTGGCCGTTCTTTGTTGAACAGGGTGAGTTTAAAGCATGAATTACATCCATGTCATTCCTTTGTGTAAAAAGTTCACTAGTGCTTTTCCCCTCAAGATTCTTTGCACCACTTACGTAACATCAGTAACGCGTTTCACAGCCCGATTCGCTCTCCGCTACCCTACGCCCTGGATTAAATGAGCTTGCTCATTCAATTCAAGCCGACCTGGCGCAATTGGTAGCGCACCGCACTTGTAATGCGGGGGTTAGGGGTTCAAGTCCCCTGGTCGGCCCCATTTGTTTCAAGTCGGGCTATTCGAGACATAAATGTTTTCACACTCTAGGTTTACCTAATGGCAATCCTCGTTGATGAACCAAACTGGCCCCGCTGGGATCGGATGTGGTGCCACTTGGTGAGTGACACTTCCTACGAGGAACTTCATGAATTCGCAGCGCGACTTGGTGTGCCCGAACGAGGATTCGGTGGCGATCACTATGACTTGCCATCCGATATGCGTGAACGCGCAATTGAACTTGGAGCCATCCCAACTCCTTCGCGAGAAATTGTTAGAAGACTTAAAGCAGCAGGTCTGCGTCGCTACGTCAAACATCAACCTTGAGCGAGTAAGTTTGTAGCAAGATATTTGATTAGGAGAAATAATGAGTGAATACGTACCAAGTCCACCACCTGCTGAATTCGATAAAAGCGAGTCTGACAAGTCTTTTGTTGTGACTTGGTTGCTTTCTTACTTTCTGGGAATTTTAGGTGTTGACCGGTTTTATCTTGGATATACCGGTTTGGGACTAGGAAAACTTTTTACCCTGGGCGGCTGTGGCATCTGGGCATTGATTGATTTGATTCTTGTTATTGCTGGACAAGTGAAGGATCCGCAGGGTCGCACACTCGAGGGCTACGAGAAAAACAAAACAATGGCCATCATCGTCACAGTCGTACTAATCGGCTTAGGTGTTATCGGACAAGCTTTTGTGGGACTAGCAGGACTAGCTGGACTTTAATTCAGACATGAACTGGGATTCGCTACTTTTCTTTGAAACAAGAAAGCGAATCCCAGTTTTTGTTTTAGCCGTCGCGACAGCAGCACTGCTAAGTTTTCAAACCAGCGGATTCAGCAACGGTCCCACCATGTGTCTGTTTCGGCTTAGCACCGGCTTGTTTTGCCCATTCTGCGGAACCACACGATCAGTTGGTGAAATCCTTCAAGGCAACTTGATAGTTGCAGCTAATCTGAAT
>JBIKSQ010000029.1:0-11353 GCA_044348555.1 Candidatus Nanopelagicales bacterium
GTTAGCGGCAATGGAAGTACCGGCCTACCGAAAGATTGATCAGCTTGAACCTGCGTGGGTTGGCGGCGACTTGTTTTTACAAGTGTGTGCAAACGACGCTTTGACAGTTTCACATGCAGTGCGAGAGTTAACTAAGAGCGCTGCACCCTTCGCATCTTTGCATTGGAACCAGCGTGGTTTCAGCACACCACCAAATGTGAATCCAGGTGAAACTCCGCGTAATCTGATGGGGCAGTTTGATGGCTCGGCAAATCCGCGACCAAATTCACCGGAGTTTGATTTTTCGGTTTGGAGTCGGGGAGAAAGACACCCTTGGTTTGAAGGTGGAACGAGTGTTGCGATTCGCCGCATTCGGATGCAACTCGACACCTGGGAAGAAATGCAGCCAAGTGATCAGGAATTGGTGATCGGTAGAAATCGCCGAAATGGCGCACCTCTAACTGGCCGACTTGAACGCGATAAGCCTGATTTCAACGCCAAGGATGAATCTGGTGAATTTGTGATTCCAATTGATGCGCATATCCGTCGGGCTTCCAACGCGCAGAAGATTTTCCGCCGTCCGTATAACTACGACGATGGTTTCAACCCCGCTGGCGTTAATGACGTGGGTCAGCTTTTCATCACTTATCAGGCTGAACTTCAACAATATTTTCAAATTCAGTCGGTATTGGCCGAACTTGATTCACTTAATAAGTGGACGACACCAGTGGGATCTGCTGTTTTTGCAATCTTGCCCGGGGTTGAGCGCGGCGACTACTTAGGCTCGGCTGTTTTCTAAAATCGTGAAGCCTGGCCTTGGCCTACTTATTGGTGGCCTTCACATAAGCAACGATTGCGTTGGCATGCCCGTGACCCATTTCATGTTCAGTCTTCAGCCAAGCTACTTGTTCCATATGCTTCAAATCGCTCACTGATTCAAGCAACTTAAACCAGTGAGCCATTGGCTGACCGTATTTCTTTTCAATTGACGGGAAATAAGACGCAGGGCCTTTTACTGATTCGCTCATGCGAGAACCCTAATTAACCTGAGAGACTAAGCCAATGATTTTTGGGCGAAAAGAAAAGATACAAATCAAAACCGCAGCTGAGCTGGAACTTATGCGCTTAGCTGGATTGGTTGTGGCACGAACCCTGAAACAACTCGAAACTGAGATAGTCCCAGGGATGACCACTCTTGATATTGATGCAATCGCCCGTGAAAACCTTAAGCGAGAAGGCGCGAAATCTTCCTTTCTCGGCTATCACGGTTATCCAGCAGTTGTTTGCACTTCAACCAACGATGAAATTGTGCATGGCATCCCAAACGAACGTGTGCTCAATGAGGGAGACATTGTTTCGGTTGATTTCGGAGCAATCATTGAAGGTTGGCACGGAGACGCTGCTCGAACTTATTTTGTTGGCCAAGTCTCAGATGAAGCAAAAAAACTTAGTGATGTAACACGCAGATCAATGTGGGCAGGTTTGGCTGCGGCGGTTATCGGCAACAAGTTGTTCGATATCAGTCACGCGGTTGAGAATGTAGTGCGAGCCGATGGTGCGTGGGGGATTGTTGAAGAGTATGTGGGTCATGGAATAGGCAACGAAATGCATATGTACCCGAACGTGCCGAACTATGGCCGTGGGGGACATGGTCCAGATTTGCTCGTAGGTATGACTTTTGCAATCGAACCGATGATCACTGCTGGGCGTCCTGATAATCAGGTGCTCGATGATGACTGGACCGTCACGACTCTAGATGGTTCTATAGCTAGCCATTGGGAAAACACTGTCGCTGTAACTGAGCAAGGCCCGTGGGTGCTCACCGAACTCGATGGCGGGTATGCAGAATTCAAGAAACTTGGAATCGATGTACCAGAGCGGAGCAACTAACTTGAAAAAGTTAACGGGGATAATCACAACAGTACTTGTGCTAACAGCTTGTTCGAGTATGAGTGGGACAGAGCCAAGTTCAAGCCCAACCCCAGATTCATCGGTTAGTGAAGTTGCAACAGACAAAAAGTTTGTGGAACTTATTTTTTACGAAGCTGGAAGTGCAAATGCAAAAGGCGGGGAATGGGTGGAATTTAGCTTCCCCCGGATTTATGCCGGTAACAACGGTGTTGCGACTGATCAGATAATTACTTCACTCAACACGTCTGTTACTGAGAGAGTTGCAGCGGCTCAAGAGCGTGCTGATTCGGCTGGGAATCCAGTCACTGGTTGGGAATATGAACTTGAGATTCGAGTGAGTGATGTTTACTCGGACGAAAACTTGTTGGTAGTTAACTTCACTGGCTTTGAATACTTTGGCACTGCACATGGTGAGACATACAAGTGGACTAAGACGTATCGGGTTGCTGATCAAAGCGAGATTCAACTGCGCCAAGAGTTTGCAGATGAAGAGTGGCTAGTGCTGATTGATTTGGTAGCCGATGAGCTTGAGTATTCGTATAAAAATTCACTATTCGACCGTGGTGCAAAACTTCGCCAGCAGCTAGCCAAACTTGAAGATGTTTCCGCTTGGGAGATTTCGTCTCAAGGTTTGCGTATGTGGTTACCTGCATACGAAGTGACTGCAGGTTTTGCTAGTGAACCACAGGTTGATATCGGCTGGTCACAAATAGGAAAGTTACTCAAAGTCGAGTCAGTTCTGCGTCTTGCGTACCCAGCCCAAGTCAACTCGGAATGCGATGATGCATTTCCTGGCGTTGACCTTGAGACCTGTGAGTAGATCTACAGGCCCTACCGCTTTTGTTTGAACTTAACTACTGAACTTAAAGTTTGGCCCACATTGTTCGTAACTCGAATCTGAACACTGTAACTCTTGTTTCGCTTTAACTTTGGAACTGTTACTGAGCCTGTTAGCCCAACAGATTTCCAGGCTTTCCACTTCTTTACAGCGCTTAATCGAATTCGGTATTCCCAACCCGTAATTGCTTCACCTTGGTAACCGGCAGTATTCCAGCGAATGACGCTCTTGCCTTTTCCTTTAGGGGACACCCTGATGCCGGTTGGTTTATTTGGAGCCGAAGCTTCTAAGATCGTTACTGCGTGTGAAAATCCATAAGAGGTGACAGGGGTGTAATGGTCTGAGTCACCCGGAGTTATAACGTTGCTTATGTTGCTTCCCCAGCACTTCAGTTCTGCATCAACTTCGATTGCGCACATGGTAAAACTGGCGATATCCATATCAAGAACTGTTGTAACACCTATGGGGGATCTTGATTCGGGACTTGCAGTTGTATTTCCTACTCCCAACTGCCCTAAAGTGTTGTCACCGTAACAATTGATTCCATTAGACATGTCAATGCAAACATTTTTATCACCAACAAAAATTCGTGGTCTATTTGCCGCAGCGGTAACAGTCAGTGGTGTTGTTGTTTGGCCAACAAGGTTTCCCCGAATTTGGCCAGCGTCGTTTCTGCCCCAGCATTTTGTAATTCCACTTTCGAGTCTTGCGCAAAATGTGTAATGCGCACCGGTGATGCTGACCGCGTCATTGATTCCAGCTACAGTCACAGGTATTGAGGAGAGTTGATCAGCACCATTACCAAGTTGGCCGTAGGACCCTGGACCCCAACATTTAATTTGTTTGTCCGCTAGCAATGCGCAAGTGTTCTCCGCAATGGAAACAATTTGAATCGCGTTATCAATTCCATTAACAGTTACGGTTTGGTTCGTAATTGTCCTATCTCCGTTGCCTAACCCACCTTGGCCTGCTGAGCCCCAACATTTAATTTCACCAGTTTGAATTAGCGCACACGCTTGCCAAGTTCCCACTGAAATCTGAATTGCATTGGATACTCCAAGCACATCAACCGGTGATGCGCTGCTGGCTGTATTCCCTGTTCCTAATCGATTTGAATCTCCCCAGCCCCAGCATTTGACATTGCCGTTCGCCAATAAGATGCAACTTGAGTAATCAGATGACGAAACTTGTAAGGCAGTAGTAATCCCCGGAAGTGTTGATGGTGTTTCACGTGGAGTGATTGTTCCAAGTCCTAGTTCACCCTCATCGTTTTGACCCCAACAAATTACCTGACCTTTTGTATTCACTGCACAGAAATATCCAAGCCCAGCTGAAATCGATGAAAGTGTTGCTGGAGGAGCTGGGTCGTTTGTGCCATTTGAGGCTGTCACCCAAGCTGAAGAACCGCCCGGACTGATTGATCGCATCTGAAAAACGTAAGTTGCACCTGGTGTGAGTGGAAAAACCGTAGCGAGTAGCCCTTGGCTAACAGATCTCGACACCGTCTGCCAGGTGACACCTTCATCGGAGCTGTAGCGAATTTCATAATCGGTGACATCACCTGCACCTTTGAGTGGTGCTTGCCAGCTCAGCTGAGCCGCAGAACCAGTTACGATATTTTGCATCACAGATACGACTGGATAAACAGGTGCCGAAGGCGCTGTTACAGCATAGGTCTCAGCTGTGGCCGTTTGGGCGCCAATCAGGTTCACTGCCACGAGGGCAGCTGCGACTAGTTTTGCGATGATCCGGGTGGGGGATTTGAAGGTCATGTCGGGAGTGTATTTTGAACCCGATTTCAGTTGAAGTAAGTGGACTTGCAAGGCTAAATAAGTAGGGTTTTCCCCAGTCAAGGCGGCTTTTGTCCAAAATCAAGTCCAAGCGATTTAGGCCATATCTCGTGATTTGGGAATAAAGCCGCGCCCCCCTTAAGATTCGCCGTTGGCTCTGGCTCAGTCCTGCCCGCGTTCTTCCCCCCGTGGTCGAATTCAGGCTCCAGACTGTGCCAAAACCACCCAAATTGATAGGAGCAAACCACTTTTATGGCCAAGAAAGACGGTGCCATCGAACTCGAAGGCACAATAACCGAAGCACTGCCTAACGCAATGTTCCGGGTTGAGTTGGACAACGGTCACATGGTGCTTGCACATATCAGCGGCAAGATGCGTCAGCACTACATCCGTATCCTGCCAACCGACCGAGTGGTTGTAGAGCTTTCGCCCTATGACCTCACCCGCGGTCGCATCACTTACCGTTATAAGTAAGTAAGCGACCACAACCAAAAAGGTAACCATCATGAAGGTGCAGCCAAGCGTCAAGCCGATCTGTGACAAGTGCAAGGTCATTCGTCGCCACGGCAACGTAATGGTTATCTGTGAAAACCCACGCCACAAACAGCGTCAGGGTTAAGCAGAAACTGCAACAAAAGCAACACAACATAACTAAATAAAACTGCGATAGACCGTAGCTGAACTCTCGGGCCAGAGGTTCAGACGCCACCCCCAGTGCAGAGGCTGGGGACTTACCCAGGGCGGGTAAGACCGTCTATCGCCCCGAAACCTCCGCAAGAATAGAAAAGAGAACCGCCCCATGGCACGTATTGTTGGTGTTGATCTACCGCGTGATAAGCGAGTAGAAATTGCACTTACCTACATCTTTGGCGTCGGCCGTACCAGTTCACAGCAGACACTTGCTGCGACCGGTATTAATCCAAACATTCGTGTTAAGGATTTGTCCGATGACCAAGTAATTCAGCTCCGTGATTACATCGAAGCCAACTTCAAAATCGAAGGCGATCTTCGCCGCGAAGTTGCTGCAGATATTCGTCGCAAAGTTGAGATCGGCTGCTACCAGGGAATTCGTCACCGTAAGGGACTTCCTGTTCGCGGCCAGCGCACACGTACAAATGCACGTGGACGCAAGGGCCCGAAGAAAACCGTAGCTGGCAAGAAGAAGTAAGCCAGTCACAAGCAGTAGTCCGAATTCCTTTGCTGGAATCATCGAGAGCGAAAGAAGATAAATGCCTCCAAAGAGTAAAACGGCTGGAAAAAAACTCCGCCGTAAAGAACGAAAGAATGTGGCCCAAGGCCAAGCTTTCATTAAGAGCACCTTTAACAACACCATTGTGTCAATCACTGACCCAACCGGTGCTGTGATTTCTTGGTCGTCCGCCGGTCAGGTGGGCTTCAAGGGTTCACGCAAGTCAACCCCATACGCTGCACAGATGGCTGCTGAAGCCGCTGCGCGTCGTGCGATGGAGCACGGCATGAAGCGTGTTGACGTGTTTGTAAAGGGTCCAGGTTCTGGTCGCGAGACTGCAATCCGTTCCCTTCAGGCCACTGGCCTCGAAGTCGGTTCAATTTCCGACGTGACCCCTATTCCCCACAACGGATGCCGCCCTCCCAAGCGGCGTCGTGTCTGAGACCTTGAGGAGAATCTGAATCATGGCTCGTTATACCGGTGCCGACTGCAAGCGTTGCCGTCGCGAAAAGACCAAGCTCTACCTAAAGGGTGCCAAGTGCGATTCGGGCAAGTGCCCGATCGAAAAGCGTCCTTATCCACCAGGCCAGCATGGCCGCAACCGCACCAAGGAATCTGAGTACTTGCTACAGATGCGTGAAAAGCAGAAGTGTGCACGTATTTACGGTGTTCTTGAGAAGCAGTTCCGTAACTACTACAAGGAAGCCAACCGTCGCTCCGGCAAAACCGGTGAGAACCTGTTGGTTATCTTGGAAGCACGTCTCGACAACGTCATCTTCCGTGCAGGTCTAGCAAAGAGCCGCGACATGGCTCGTCAGCTAGTTCGTCACGGTCACATCACCATCAATGGCAAGAAGGTAGACATTCCTTCATACCAGGTGAGCTCGAATGACATCATCGAAGTTGTTCCAGGTTCCCGTGAACTAGTTCCGTTCCAGGTTGCTCGTGCTGAACATGGCGAACGCCCAATCCCAGCTTGGATTGAAGTAATCCCAAGCGTGATGCGCGTGCTAGTTCATCAGTTGCCTGTTCGTGCACAAATCGACACTGCTGTTCAAGAACAGCTGATCGTTGAGTTGTACTCCAAGTAAGACTCTCGATGGGGGAGCGGTGAAAGCCGCTCCACCATCACCCCACTTCGACACAAAAGTGTCGGAGTAAAGCAAATTGTGATGTCATATTGAGGTCATCACTGGAAGGATGCAAAAGTGCTAATTGCACAGCGACCAACACTTTCAGAAGAAGTTTTAAGCCCAACCCGCTCACGTTTCATTCTTGAACCACTTGAGCCAGGTTTTGGTTACACCCTCGGCAACTCTCTTCGTCGAACCCTGTTGTCTTCGATTCCTGGTGCAGCTGTTACCAGCATCAAAGTCAACGGCGTGCTTCACGAATTCAGCACCGTTGATGGTGTTAAAGAAGATGTTGTTGAACTAGTTCTAAACATCAAGAACATTGTTGTCGCCTCTGACTTTGATGAGCCAATCACCATGGTGTTGCGCGCTCAGGGTCCGGGCACTGCCAGTGCTGCAGACATTCAGGTTCCAGCTGGTGTTGAAATTCACAACCCTGAACTTCACATCGCAACCTTGAATGACAAAGGCAAGCTTGAAATTGAATTCGTTGTAGAACGTGGCCGTGGTTACGTTTCAGCAGTTCAGAACAAGCAGGTAGGTCAGGAAATCGGCCGCATCCCAGTCGACTCCATCTACAGCCCAGTGCTTCGCGTCACTTACAAAGTTGAAGCGACACGTGTTGAACAGCGCACTGACTTCGACAAGTTGATTCTTGATGTTGAAACCAAGCCAGGTCGCTCACCACGCGATGCAATGGCTTCAGCCGGCTCAACCTTGGTTGAACTATTCGGTCTAGCTCGCGAGCTAAACGAATTTGCAGAAGGTATCGAAATCGGACCTTCCCCAACCAGCGTTCACGAAGCCGAACAGCTCAGCATCCCAATCGAATCATTGGATCTAACCGTTCGTTCTTACAACTGCCTCAAGCGCGAAGGCGTTCACACTGTTGGTGAACTTCTAACTCGCTCCGAAGCTGACTTGATGGACATCCGTAACTTCGGTTCAAAGTCCATCGACGAAGTTAAGGCAAAGTTGAACTCAATGGGACTTGCTTTGAAGGACAGCCCAATCGGCTGGACCCCAAGCGTGATCGACGATTCCAACTGGGACGACGATGATGATGACCAGTCAGCCGCAGAGGATGAGCAGTACTAAGTACTGCCGGACTCGAATTTCTAGGAGAAATAAATGCCAACCCCAACTAAAGGAGCCCGACTCGGCGGCAGCCCTGCGCATCAGCGTTTGATTCTTGCAAACCTCGCAACTTCATTGTTCGAGCACGGCAAGATCACAACCACTGAAGCCAAGGCAAAGCGACTACGTCCTTACGCAGAGAAGCTCATCACCCTCGGCAAGCGCGGCGATCTGCATGCGCGTCGTAACGTTGCGAAGGTAATTCGCAGCAAGGGTGTTATACACGTGTTGTTCACCGAGATTGGTCCTCGTTACGAGAACCGCAACGGTGGCTACACACGCATCACCAAAATCGAACCACGCAAGGGTGACAACGCACCTATGGCAGTTATCGAATTGGTTGAACCACTAGCTGAAGCAGTTGTTGCTGAAGCGAAGGCTGCAACCAAGCGCGCTGCTAAAGAAGCTGCAGCTAAGCCTGCAGCCGTAGCAGCTGCCGCACCTGTAGCAGAAGAAGTAGTAACTGAAACTGAAGCAGCCGAAGAAGCAGTTGTTGCAGAAGAAGTTGCAGTTGAAGAAACCCCAGCAGCTGAAGATGCTTCTGCTGAAGCACCAGCAGCCGAGGATTCAGAAGAGAAGTAATGCCTGAATCGGCAGACAACAACCAGCCCCCTACCCAATCGGGTCGGGGGCTGGTTCGTCTGCGGATTGATTTGGGTTACGACGGAACTAACTTCAAAGGTTGGGCAATCCAGCCAGGCGTGCGCACTGTGCAAGCTGAAGTTGAAGCCGCAATCACAATGGCTCTTCGGCAAAGCGACCCGCTGACTGTGGTGGTTGCAGGGCGAACAGACTCTGGAGTTCACGCCCGCGGACAGGTTGTTCACTGCGATGTACCGGATGATGTAGAAGTCGATTTTTATAAACTCATTCGATCATTGAATGGTTTAACGCCAGAAGACATTCGCATTTTTCGCGGCCGAATTGCGCCTGATGGATTTGATGCACGGTATTCCGCAATCGCTCGGCGTTACACATACTCAATCGCAGATGGTGATCGTGATCCCATCATTCGTTCGCACACCGTTCCGAACTACAAACGACTTGATGTTGATTTGATGAACGAGGCTGCTAAAAAAATGGTCGGCCTCAACGACTATTCCGCATTCTGTAAAGAAAGTGAATTCGGAACTTCAATTCGCAATCTTCAGCAATTCAGTTGGGAACGAACTGAATTTGGTGTCAAGGCAACGCTGAAGGCAGATGCATTTTGCCACTCAATGGTGCGCGCACTTGTAGGTTCAATGATTCCGGTGGGTGAGGGTAGAAAAGATGTTGATTTTCCAATCAATGTTTTATCTGGCCAAGAGCGCCACCCACTCGCAGTTACGATGCCTCCAAACGGACTGGTGCTCGAAGAAATCTACTATCCAGCTGATGATCTGCTGGCCGCAAGACAATTAGAGACCCGCTCAACCCGCATGAACACCGAATCAAAATCAGATTCTTGGGATTAGCAGTCGGTTTTGTAATTCAAGTTGATTAACCTGCTTTAATCCGCCTCGTGGCTCACATCGAAGTTCAACACCTCACTTACACACTGCCTGATGGCAGAGTGTTGCTTGACGATGTTGGATTTCGAATTGGTGAAGGTGCGGTTGCAGCACTTGTGGGAGCAAACGGCGCTGGTAAGTCGACTCTGATGCGGTTTATCTCGGGTGAATGGAAGCCTGATGAAGGCAGTGTGGTTTGCAGTGGCTCAATGGCAATCATGCCGCAGTTCATTGGGCATATGAGCGAAGGAACTGTTCGAGACTTACTGCTTACGGTTGCGCCTAAAGCGGCCAAGGCAGCGGCTGCTCAGATTGATGCAATCGAACTTGAATTAATGGAACGCAACGATGACGCGTTGAACATGAAGTATGCCGAAGCTTTTAGTGACTGGGGCGATGCTGGCGGTTACGACTTAGAAGTGACTTGGGACGTTTGCACGATGGCTGCGATGGGTTTGCCGTTCGAGAAGGTGCATTCACGACCGGTTGGGACTTTGTCAGGTGGTGAACAGAAACGGCTGGTGTTGGAGGCGTTGCTGCGCGGCCCTGATGAAATTCTGCTGCTTGATGAACCTGATAACTACTTAGATGTGCCAGGCAAGCGTTGGCTCGAAGCGCGACTACGAGAGTCAACAAAAACTGTTTTACTAATCAGTCACGATCGCGAATTGTTAGCTGCTGCTGCAACCCACATTGTTGCGGTTGAACTAGGTGCTGCTGGCAACACAGTTTGGGTGCATGGCGGCAACTTCCGCACATTTCACGATGCTCGAGCAGACAGATTTGCTCGCCTCGAAGAGTTGCGGTTGCGCTGGGATGAAAAACATCAACAACTTAAAGATTTAGTCCAAAATCTAAAAGTCAAAGCCGCATTTAACGACGGTATGAGTAGTCGATACCGGGCAGCATGTACTCGTCTCGAAAAATATGAACAAGCTGGACCGCCACAAGCAATTCCACTGCGTCAGAACTTAAAAGTTCGACTTAAAGGTGGCCGTACGGGCAAGCGAGCAGTCGTTTGTGAAAATCTAGAACTTAAAAATCTGACAAAGGCTTTTGATTTTGAAGTTTGGTTTGGTGATCGGGTTGCGGTGCTAGGCGGTAACGGCACCGGAAAGTCGCATTTATTACGCCTGCTTGCACTCGGTGGCAGTGATCCTGATGTCGAACATCGACCAGTGCAAGACTTAGTGATTGACGCTGTTGCGCATTCGGGAAGTGCAAAGTTGGGTGCTCGAGTAGTTCCAGGATGGTTTGCGCAGACTCATATTCGACCAGATCTGCAAGGCCGCACATTGCTCGACATTCTTTATCGCGGCGATGAACGACGGGATGGCATGCCGCAGGAGCCAGCTGCACGGGCACTTGATCGCTACGAACTTGCTGATGCTTCTGAGCAGAAGTACGAGACTTTGAGTGGCGGTCAGCAGGCTCGTTTTCAGATTCTGCTGCTGGAGTTGAGCGGTGCCACTTTGTTGTTACTCGATGAACCTACTGACAACCTGGATATCGCTAGTGCTGATGCCCTGCAGCTTGGGCTGGATGCCTTCGAGGGAACTGTGGTTGCGGTAACTCACGATCGCTGGTTCGCAGAATCATTCGATCGCTTCTTGCTGGTCGAGGCGGATGGCACCGTCCGCGAGACTGATGGTCCTGTGTGGCAGGGTCGGGGGTAACGCGGTTGAATCACCACATGCAACCGACTCCCGCACTCCTGGTCACCGATGGCGACTGTGGATTTTGTCAGAGTTCGGCAGCTTGGCTACTCCGCAACTTTCCTGGCAACTGGCAGAACGCGCCTAGCCAATCGCTGCAGATTGCGGACTACGACTTAACGCAGAGTGATATCGAAACTCAAGTTTGGTTTGTGCAAACGAATGAAG
>JBIKSQ010000030.1:0-11334 GCA_044348555.1 Candidatus Nanopelagicales bacterium
AAAACGTGTGGGACGGTTGTACCGAGCGCGATTGCTCCTGCGCTACATCCCGCCAAAGATGCGCCTTCGCGCCAACTCTGCACAATCGCATCGCCAACCAAAGTGCCAGCTAATGATTTTGCAAGATGTTGGGGATCTCCCCCGGACAAATAAATTAGACCTGCTTGCAAAATCCGATCTGCAAACTCTTGATTGTCCGCATGCTCCCGAGAATAAACTGGAACGAAGTCGACTTCAGCACCAATCCGCAAAGCAGCTTTTGTTCCCAGATCCTGCCAGTACTTCAATCTTTCAGGGGATTCTCGGCCCGCAGCGGTTGCTAACTGCACGTATCGATTTGGGCGGCCACGGTCTACCGCAAAACGTAAAAGTTCGGACTCCACTGGTTGCATAACTGGGAGATACTCACCAGAACCCACCAGTGCGATTGAGCCGAAATTCATCTTTGCATCCTTAGGACATTTTCCGAATCCTTGCGGCAGAACCTTAAACCCGCCACTTAGACTGCAACCATGACCTCAGAGCGTGGAATCAATCAAGTATTTGTGGGTGGCAGTGGCCGTAGTGGTACCACTATTACCGGCTTCATCTTGGGCAAGCACGCTGACATCTGGAACACCCTGCCGCGTGAGATTCGATTTCTCAGCGATCCAGGTGGATTACTCGATCTCACCCTTGGCGGTGCAAGTCGGATTCAGTACCTTGAAGAAGCATTTGCACCTAAGCGAACTGGCAGGGACCGTTTAACTGAGATTGCATTAAAGATTGCCAGATCAGAGCGCAAGCCTGAAGACACAAATCTCGATCAGTTTCTAGAAAAGATGCGTGGCAAGTGGTGGTATCGAATCGGGCCAGATGGAGGTCCGCGTGGTTTTCATCGCGGTTTCGATCACGAATTTTTCTTAGCAACCGTCGATAAGTTTGAAGCGAACTTTGCATCAAACAATTTGCTAGCTGCGCAATCACTTGTCAGTGACCTGCTAGATGTGAAGGCGCAATCCCAAAAAGCCAGCACTTGGGTTGATACGACACCTTTGAACGCTGAAAACGCACACCGACTTGTTGAAATGCTTCCAGGGGCGAAAGTTGTTCACCTCGTAAGAGACGGCCGCGATACGGTCTCTTCAGTACTCACAAAAAACTGGGGCCCGGAGAAACCAAAAGAAGCTTTGCAGTGGTGGTTCGATAGAACCATGCGTGCTCACTTGTCGCTGGCTCGATGCCCACAAGCTCAAGTCATCGAAGTCAACCTGGATGAACTCATCACCGATGATCGAGATGCGCAACTAAAACGACTGTTCAATTTCTTAGGTCACGAACCAGACGCTGCGGTGAAGTTCTACTTCTCTGAAAATGTAAATGGTGATCGGGGTAATCAAGGCCGTTGGCGAAAAGACATTAGCCCCGCAATCTTGAAGGACTTTGATGAGACTTACGCTGTCATGCATGCCGAATTGGTTGCAGCCGGCGTTCCAATGCGCGCCTTGTAACAACAGCTAACGAAGCGGAGGAATAGTTATGTCCGAGCAGACTTGGTGGAAGAACGCCGTTGCTTATCAAATTTATCCCCGAAGTTTTCAAGACTCAAACGGTGATGGCTTCGGAGATGTCCAAGGAATTATTTCGCGGTTGGATTATCTCGCTGATTTAGGTGTTGATGTTCTATGGCTCTCACCAATCTATAAGTCTCCGCAAGATGACAACGGTTACGACATCAGCGACTATCGGGACATTGACCCATTGTTTGGAACTCTGGCTGATGTAGATGAATTAATTTCTGCCGCCAAAGCCCGAAACATTCGAATCGTGATGGACCTTGTGGTTAACCACTCATCCGATGAGCACGCCTGGTTTGAAGAATCAGCAAGTTCCAAAGACAACCCCAAAGCCGATTGGTACGTGTGGCGAGATGCAAAGGCTGATGGAAGCTTGCCCAACAACTGGGGTTCTTTCTTCTCTGGACCTGCTTGGCAGTGGCATCCAGTTCGCCAGCAGTACTTCCTACATCTTTTTTCAAAGAAACAACCAGATTTGAACTGGGAAAATCCCGATGTTCGATTTGCTGTTTATGACATGATGAATTGGTGGCTTGACAAAGGCATCGCTGGATTCCGAATGGACGTAATCACCTTCATCTCTAAGCAGCCCGGCTACCCAGATGGTCCACAAAATCCTGGTGATGAATTTGGAAATGGATACTTGATGTCCGTAAATGGGCCTCGCATGATTGAGTTTCTGCAAGAGATGCATAAAGAAGTATTTGCAGGCCGCAGTGGGACGATGACTGTTGGCGAATGTCCCGGCTTTACAACCGAGATTGCTCTCGAAGTTACAAATCCACAAAACAAGATGCTGGACATGGGTTTTCATTTCGATCACATGGGCGTTGACCAAGATGGTTCAAAGTGGAATCGAACCAAATTCGATCTAGTAAAACTCAAGCAGATTTTGAATCACTGGCAGGTGGGCCTGGGAACTGTTGGCTGGAACTCTTTGTACTGGAACAATCATGATCAACCCCGCGTGCTTTCTAGATTTGGCGACGATGGTGAATACCGAATTGAATCAGCAAAAGCGCTCGCAACAGTTTTGCATATGCATCGCGGCACTCCTTACATCTACCAAGGTGAAGAACTCGGCATGACTAACTATCCGTTTGTTGACATCTCCGAGTTCGAGGATTTAGAAACCATCAATCATTTTGAAAGCATTAAAGACAAAGCTGGCGATACTGAAGCTGCTCTCGCTGGCTACCGCTTCTTTGGTCGCGATAACGCTCGCACTCCAGTGCAATGGGATGCCACAATTAATGCCGGCTTTACAAAAGCCAAACCGTGGCTCCAAGTCAACCCGAACTTTCATGAGATAAATGCTGCATCCCAACTAAATGACGCAGACTCTGTTTTCAATCATTACAAACACTTGATTGCACTTCGCCACGAGGACGAAGTTGTTGCGCTTGGTGATTTTGAAATGTTGGACATTGATGATCCCAACATTTATACAATCGTCAGACGGCTAAACCAGTCTGGCTTAATCATGTTTGCAAACTTTTCAGAAGAATGCAACCGAGTCACCGTGCCGATTGAAATCTTGCAGAAACAACCGACTTTGATTTCACAAAATCTGCAGGATGCCGCCGGTTTGGCAGAAAGCATGGAACTTCGCCCTTGGGAAGCGGTCGTCTATCGCTGGTAGCGAATAACATCACCCCATGCCGATTTTGAGTAAATCTGGATTGCAGCGCTGGTACCGCGATTCCAACAGTATTCTCAAGAAACTGGTCGCAAAACTCAGATACATGGGCAATCGGACTGTGATTCGCTCGATTCGACTGGCCTGGTTTTTACTGACTTTACCTCGGCAGGCGGTTGCTTGGACTGGACTTCTGTTTGGCCGCACAGAGTTTTCCCAGAGACAATTCAGCAAAATCGTAAAAATCAATCCATGGGTGGTCGGGGCACTTCCTGGGCTCATAAAAACGGCCAGCATTAACGGCAACATCGAGGTTGCTCTCTTTGCTGCCTTAAAGCATGACCGACTGCATCAAAAGAATCACGGACATTCACGGGTGTTACTCGATGAGCATCTAGTTGGTGAACCAAACTGGTTGCCAATATCTGATCAACTTCGCGGTAGCGCACCTTTGCGGCTGGATTCAGATTTCATCAAACAACAACTGAGTCTTGCCCCGCGTCCAGCGAATTACGTGGAGAGCTCGATTGATGTGATTGTGCCGGAAGTAGCAGCGCTGGCTAACAGTTTGAGTTGCCGAGTCAAAAACCAATTTGAGCTAGAGCCAATTCTGGTTGGGGTAGCCCTCAGTGAATCCCCACTTCAAGTCACGCTTGAAAATCCTGTGGCAAAAGCTGAAAACGCAACCCAAGAAAGACGACTTGCAAAGTTCCAGAAATTGTTAAGCGATGGCTTGATTGTGGTGAAGTCATGATTCTCACCTCAAAAGTTCTCGGGATGGCTGCCGGCACAGTTCGAATCCCTGCAGCTAAAGCAATTCCAAGTAGCCCGATTGCTGAACTGCATTTTGCCCCTTACATGTACGGCAATCCCTACCAGGATCTCTTGTACTCGGCATTTGGCGAGAGTGACATCAGTGTCTATGGACATCGATCGATTGCAGGTGCCATCAAAGCAATCGAGACATCAACCGCTGCCAACAAAATCCTTCACTTGCATTGGTTAAACGTGATTCTGGCAGAGGCTGCAGAATCTGAGATTCCAAACCGAATTTCTGAGTTCAAATCTCAACTTCAGCGCGCAAAAGCAGCTGGTGCAAAAATTGTTTGGACTGTTCATAACGTCCTCCCTCACGAGGGTTACCAAATGGAGCCGTCAATCGAGGTTCGGAAGGCGATTGTCGCTGCGGCAGATGTTGTTCACGTGATGAGCCCGGAAACTGTTGTTAGATGTAAAACTTATTTCAATATTCCGGCCGAAAAAGTTATTCGTATCGAACATGCTGGTTACCACGGTTTTTATCCCGAACTTTCGAAGGACTTAAGTCCGAAAAAGATGTGGGGATTGCCGGAGCGAGCAAAAGTTTTAGTCAGCCTAGGTGGCATTAAACCTTACAAAGGGCTCGGTGACTTTGCTGCTGTCTTTCAAAAACATGCCTCGTCGGACACGCATTTCTTAATTGCTGGAAAAGCAGCTTCCGACTTCAACAAATCCGAACTTGCGAGAGCTGCCGAGTTCTCGTCGAATCTGCATGTATTTCCAGAAATGGTTGCCGACTCCCAGGTCACTTCGCTGATGCAGATGGCAGATGCTGTTGTGATTCCCTACCAAGCATCTCTCAACAGTGGCGCACTGGCTTTAGGCCTGACATACGGCAAACCAATCTTGGCTCGAGCCACCGCAGGTTCAACCCATCTACTTAAAACTGGTGCGGGCAAGATTTATCAGGATGAATCTGACCTGCCGAAATACCTCTCCTCACTTGACTGGCTGAAATCAGCGACTACTGAAGCTGCGATAGTTTCAGCTCACATTGATCAATCCAAGCGCTCGCAAGAGACAGCAAATATTTTTAGAGCTTTTGTGCTCGAAGGAACAGCCTCTGCGCAGAAGAAGGCGTCGAGTTATGAGTGATACAAAAGTTCTACTCATCACGAGTAACGGTAAAGGGCTCGGCCACTTGATTCGGCAACTTACTATCGCAGCTGCGTTGCCAAAAGATGTGCCCTACGCAATCTTCACGCTTTCGCAAGGTGCCACAGTCGCTGCGAGTAATAACTTGGAATACGCCCCAAGCTACACACAGCCTTGGATCACCAAAGGCAAATGGCATGGTGGCTACCTACGGGATCGAATCTTGCTGATGATTGAAGAATTCCAGCCATCAGTTCTAGTTTTTGATGGAGTTGTTCCATATCCCGGTTTACTTGATGCCATAAGTCGAAGCAATGTTGCAACCGTCTGGATGCGCCGAGGGCTTTGGCAGAAGGCAACGAATCCAAAACCACTTCGAGATTCACATTGGTTCGATTTGATACTGGAACCAGGTGACATTGGAGACGCACTTGATGTTGGCCCAACCGCAGGGCGAACTGACGCAACAAAAATTGGAGTGGTTTCAGATTCGAATCCAGCAACCGCTTTAAACCGAGATGATGCAGCGCTGGCACTCGGTATCAATCCAAAGCAAAAAACGATTCTTTTCAATCTTGGTTCCAGCACGATTGAGGGTGGCCTTGCTCCGATTGCCGCAGTTTTGAATGACTTCCCAGATTGGCAAGTAATCACCACGAAAGATGAGCTCGGACGCAGTAAGGGTTTTACAAACAGTAACCAGGTACACACCCTCCAAGGCATCTTCCCGCTTCACCCCTACTTGGCAGCAGTTGACCTGGCAATCACTTCTGCCGGTTACAACGCTGCCCACGAATTTGTGGGAATGTCAGTCCCAGCAATTTATGTCGCCGCACCAAGCATCACTGACGATCAAGTCGCGCGAGCCAAAGCGATTGCGGCGGCCGATGCTGGGTGGGTGGTTTTACAGCAGACGTCAGTCGAGATTGCAAAAACCCTTCGTGAAGTGCTGGAAAACGCAACCGCTGAACTAGCTCAGAAACGCAACAGTTGCAGTTCCCTCCGAAGCGCTTGGGACAACGGAGCTCAAACTGCTGCCGAGTTGATTTTGCAGGCACAGCACCAACCTCATTCTGATCAATTGGCTTTGATTAGACTCAAGTTTCGGATTCAGTTTGAGTTCTACCTAGGAAACCTTGTTCGGGGTATCCGGCAACCTAAGTATTCGAACGTAAATACCTCTAGAAACCTCACAACTGAATTGATCAATAGCGAGATTCCGCTCGAGCACATCCTGCCAACCGCTAGTTCTGCATATGAATCCAAACGAATAGCGTTGACAAACAAATGGCTGAAGGGCTGAGCACGCCAAAGCCCTTTCTACCGCCTAGAGTTAGACCATAAGGAGGTGCAGATATGTGGAAACGCAATGACGGTCCGAATGAAGAACCAGAATCAAATGACGACACTCTGATTGAGTGGATTTCCGATGCGACTGAAGCTGAAAGTCGAATCTTGATTCATGGAATTTCCGGCTTCCTCGATGCAGGCAACGCGGTTCGAATTGCGGTTGAACATATCCTTGCAAGCACTGAACATCGGCTCCTAGCTAGTTTTGATATTGATTTGCTTTTCGACTACCGCGGTCGTCGTCCTCGGATGAGTTACTTAACAGACCACTTCGACGACATCGAGTTGCCGTACTTGAATTTGGTTGAGTGTGTTGACGAAAACGGAAATACATTTTTGTTACTGCACGGCTCTGAGCCTGACTTGGGCTGGATGACAGTTGTTGATGAAATCACCAGCATGGTGGAAGATTTAAATGTCGAGTTAACTGTTGGCATTCAGGCAGTTCCGTTTCCTTCTCCACACACTCGACCAGTGCCGGTCACCGCACACGCAACCGATCTTGAACTTATTGCAGGGCGTCAGCCCTGGGTGGGAGACATGGAAATCCCTGCGTCATTTAGTGGTTTCCTCGAACTACAACTAGGCCGCGAAGGAAACCGAGCGGTTGGGTATGCCGCGCATGTTCCGCATTACCTAGCAAACATCGACTATCCACGGGCAGCGCTTTCGCTGATAGTTGAGATGATGGCAATTTCTGGGATTGAAATTTCTCAAGATGATCTGCGCGAGCTTGCTGACACATCCGACCAAGAATTGAACGAACAAATTGCTGAAAGCCCAGAGAACCAGGCCGTGGTCAGCGCGCTTGAAGAGTCTTTCGATGCACTGGTTGCTGAACGTGGCGGAATCACTCAAGCCGATATGGTTTCTGGCGATGTGATTGCAGCCCAAGTCGAACAATTTTTAGCAGACATGGATGCTCGCGGACGCGAGAGCGAATAATGCGCAAACTAAAACTCTCCCTAGTCGGATTGTTCACGTTTGCACTACTACTTCCTGCGCAACCAACCAGCGCGCTGCCAGAGATAATCACTATCAGCGCAAGCGGTGACATTCTTGTTCACAACACGTTGTATGACCGGGCAAAAACTCCAGGTGGCTACAACTTCTATCCACTAATTCGCAGAATATCTCCGCACCTGCAAAACACTGTTGACATCTGTCACCTCGAGACTCCACTAACTTCAAAAACTCCAAGCAACTACCCGGTTTTTGCTACTCCGTTTCAGCTCGCAAAAGGTTTGCGCCAGATTGGATTTGAGGGTTGCTCGCTGGCATCCAACCACATCATCGATCGCGGAGTTACAGGAATAGTGGACACCCGAAAGTTTCTCGGCAAAGTTGGCTTGAAGTCTGCAGGTGCTCGACTGACTGAAGCAGAAAGTGGACTGGCGTGGTACCAAACGCCAGCTGGTAACAACATCGCCCAACTTTCTTACACCTACAGCTACAACGGGTTCCGACTTCCAGCCGGTGAAGAGTGGCGGTCCAATTTAATCAACGTGCCAGCTATCAAGAAGGCTGCTCGAACTGCGCGACTTGCGGGTGCGGAGCTTGTCGTGCTTTCAATCCACTGGGGAGCGGAATACCAATCAACTCTAACCTCGGTGCAGGTGGCAATGGCTACGAAGTTGATGGCTTCACCAAACATCGATGCTCTAATTGGGCATCACGCACACGTTTTACAACCAGCTGTTGAAATGAACGGTAAACCAGTTCTCTACGGCCTAGGTAATTTGTGGTCCGGCCAAGGCCCTTGGGCTGGGATGCCTACTGGTAATCACGGCGTGATCGCCAAACTTCAGTTTGAGATCAACTCATCTGGCAGCCAGTTTGTTGGTGGAACTTATGTACCAACACACACCCAATACAAAACCTGGGTGATTCAACCCGCCCAGAAAATCTCAAAAGTTAACGCTGAAGCTTGTCAGTCAATCAAAAGTGCCGCAAAACTCTTGGGCGATCTGCTCGATGGGCCAACCACCTGCTAGTTCGGATCCACTTCGACTTCTACTTCAACAGCTATTCGCACCACTAACTTTTATCCCTAACTGCCGTATCACTGATGCTTGAAACTGAAGTAAGTAAAGTTCTCCGACCAACCGTTGCACTCTGAAAGGGTCAAACATGATTCTCGAAACTGCATTTATCTCGATTAAACCCGGCCAGATTCAAGATTTTCTAGCTGTGCTACCAGCGGCGAAAAAAGTGCTTCAACAAGCAACCGGATTTGTCGAACTGAAGATTCAGGTTGGAGTTGAACGTGAAAATACTGTGCTCCTCAGCATTCTTTGGCAAACACTTGAGGATCACACAGTAAATTTTCGCGGCGGTGAACTATTCCCACAGTGGCGAGAAATAATCGGCCCATTCTTTGACCAACCACCAGTTGTGGAGCATTGGGCAGTAAAGGCCTAGGCAGCCAATCCCCACTGCTGCTTTGAAGTTAGATGAAACCCCTTGCACTTTTTGCAATGGTAGGAGCGAGTTTCTTTTCGCCGAGTTGAAAAACCATCTTGCGCAGCAAACTCTCGAATTGTTACTGAGCGATGAAGCGCACCAATAGCTTCTTTGTGGTCTCTGAATCGGACTTTCTGGGTAGGGCAAGAAAAATCTTTTCGCATCGTGCTCTCCTTACGCTGCTTCTCGGTTGAGTTCTTTGAGATCTTGTTCGTACTTTGACTTCCACCGGTAGATGGTTCTTTCAGTTACGCCAAACTCACGTGCCAAATCAATGTTCTTAATGCCTTGGTTGATTCGTTCGCGTAAAAGCGCAGCTGATCGACGATCTTCCTGCGAGACGAACTTGGTGGTGCGCATTTGAGCGCGCTCTTTTGGTGTGTATCCACCCCAGACGCCATATTCCTCATTATCAACTGCATAGTTGAGGCATAACTGACTTACCGGGCAAGCAGCACATACAGATTTAGCTGCTTGGATTTCTACTTTAGTTTCGCCAAAGAAATCAACGTCTGGGCGACTTGCACAGGCGCCGTTCTTTTGGACTAGTACTGGAACTTCTTGAACGTCTTGCAAGGTGTACGGAATACGGATAGGAGCTGGCATCGAAACCCTTCGATCGAAATGTTTACTGGATAAGGTCTAGAGAATCTGTTTGTACTCAGATTTACTAGTTACTTAAGGCAGTCATTTCGACTACCCGCGCTTCCTTAAAAACCACTTAGCCCTGGATTTCCGTCGTGGTAACGGCAGGTCCTAACAATTTATAAGGCAGGTCTTCCTTCGGTTCCACCGTGCGCGGGACGCGCGGTTGGCGCCAACCAGCCGAAGGGCTTTAGGTTGGTTCTTCTATTGACCAATGGATCTAGCAAGGCAACAGCTTCAGCCTTAAACAAATAACTCAACTTCATCTGTTTCTCCTGCCTTTTTGTCTGCGTCGAAATCGGCTGATCTCGACGAGGCGTAAGTTACCGACTACCACTTACATTGATTTTGCCGGTTTTGGCTGTACCTGAGAATTGATAGTTAAACACTATAAATCCCCCGATTTTTAGCTCAAATTACTGTGCTGTGCCTATAGAACGCAGCCTTAACGCTTTTTATTCCCAAGATTTCCAGCGAATTTTGCGGTGACAAATTGCCCTATTGCCCAGGCTTTATCCGCCACCAAGGCTTAAATAGCCCAACCACAACTGACCATTTCCAAACCTGGGATGGATCCGGGCCCAAGCTCCAAAGCCCACCTGAGACGGCTAGATCCGCGACTTCAAATCTTTGGCCACTTGGCGTGGGCTGATTCAACTTCCAAAGCAGAAGTGCGAGGGCAGTTTTTCGAGCTAAAGCAATTTTGAATGGGAAAATGCCAACGGTTTCAGCACCCGCATAAGCGATACGGAGCCAGTTGTACTGGAGCACCGAATCCGTATAAGCGGGCGGCAAAACTAAGTACGCCGTGCGATATCCCTGCTGGTGCGCAAACTCAGCCCGCCACCGCTGACTTCGCTTGGCCCATAAATAGTTCGGCCCTTGCATTTCAACTGCCGCATTCACAACAGTGTGGCGGCCATTGTTATTCAACATCACTGAATCTGTGGGAGTTCCAAGCCAACTCAAGGTCAACTGAGATTGCGGCAAATGCTGCATTGCAATGTCTGCCAGCGCATCCATACAAGCCTGCAAGATCAGATGTTTCGGTCCCGGCGCATATCCCCAAAGGCCAAGTGTGATCTGCGAGTACTCATCCGAGACCGCACGCAACCAACCACTCACCGCCATTAAATCTGTCACCGCATCGAGCCCGGCCATCTCTGCCAGAACTTCATCATCATCCAAGAAGTTTTCTCCGCAATTTACCAATTTGGAGTTGAGCACCGGCACTAGCAGGGTGCCACCACTCTCTCTGGTAAATCTGATGAGTTCGGACCACTTTGAAAAATTCGGTCGCATAACAGCAGCAAAACTGCCACCGATTTCAATCCATTCACGATTTGGTCCGTATTCAGCACCTGCACCAACCGCGAACAAAACTTGATCGGCTGGTAACTCAACTCGGCCACTTCGCTGCACCTTAATCAGCTCTGGCTCAGCAATTCCCTTACTTACCCATTCACCAATTGGTAAGTCAGAAAAATCAAAAGGTTTTGCTTTGCCAGCTCCCGTAATCCGAACTGTCGTTACCAAATCTGCGTACCAGTTCAAGCTTTCTAGTGGAGTGTGATCGTCTGAATCTCGAATCGAATTTTGCAACTTGGTTAAGGCTTCATAGAAAAAATCAGAATTGTTTCTGTTGTACTCGAGCTCTGCTAGTTCAGCAAAAACATGACGATAGTTCTTCCGCCAAGTTTTTGAATCGATTGGTCGATCTATAAGTTGAGAAATTGCTTTTGCACTCACATCCAAGGGATCTTGGCT
>JBIKSQ010000031.1:0-11319 GCA_044348555.1 Candidatus Nanopelagicales bacterium
ACATTTGCTGAACGAAATGTAAATGAAGGATTCTCTGGTGGCGAACGTAAGCGTCACGAAATTCTGCAGATGCGGTTACTACAACCGAAGATTGCACTTCTTGATGAAACAGATTCAGGTCTCGATGTTGATGCGTTGAAGGTTGTTTCTGAAGGAATCAACGAAATTCGCCAGAACACCGAACTTGGTTTAATGCTCATCACCCATACAACTCGGATGCTGAAGCAAATCACACCGACTCATGTGCATGTTTTTGCTGCGGGTCGCGTGATTGCCTCTGGTGGCACAGAACTGGCTGAACAGATTGACGCCAACGGCTACGAATCCTTCCTAGCAGAAGCAAAGTAATCGAAACCACTAATGATTGATGTCAGTCGAATCCAGGGAGATTTTCCGATCCTTCAGCACCCAGTGCGTGAAGGAAAGAGACTTACCTTCTTGGATTCGGCTGCCACGAGTCAAAAGCCTTTTTCGGTTTTAGCCGCTGAGACTGATTTCTATTCGCGACTGAATGCCCCGATTCACCGTGGCGCTTATTACTTGGGGGAGCTTGCCACCGAGGCTTACGAAACTGCCCGTGCCAAGGTAGCCACGTTCATCAACGCTGAGACAGACGAAGTTGTCTTTGTGCGTAATGCAACCGAAGCCATCAACCTTGTAGCGGCTGCTTTTGCTAGCGCGAGTGCAAAAGCTCAATTTGGAAATGCTGGCGAACTTGAAAGCAAGTTCGTTTTGGTACCTGGCGATGAGATTGTGTTGACTGAAATGGAACACCACGCAAACTTGGTCCCATGGCAGGAAGTTGCACTAAAAACAGGTGCCGTACTGCGCTTTATCCCACTGACCGATGACGGCCGGTTGGACCTGACGGATTTAAGCAAGTTGTTGAATGAGCGAACCAAAATTGTTAGCTTCACTTGGGTGAGCAACATTCTTGGTACCGTGAATCCGGTTGCTGAAATCATTCGGGCTGCGAAACTCGTAAACGCAATCACGCTTGTGGATGCCTGTCAATCAGTTCCGCACATGCCAACAGATGTTGCTTTGCTGGATGCTGATTTCGTAGCCTTCAGTGGTCACAAAATGCTTGGACCTCTGGGTGTTGGTGTGCTTTACGGTAAGCGCGAAATGCTGGATGCGCTTCCTGTTTTTATCACGGGTGGCTCGATGATCGAAACTGTGCATCTTGAGTACTCGACTTACGCGCCAGCGCCACAAAAGTTTGAAGCGGGTACGCCTGCAGCAGCCGCAGCAGTCGGCCTCGGTGCAGCCGTTGACTATTTAACTCATCTGGGAATGGATGCTGTGCATAACCATGAGCAGAAACTCACGGAGCTGGCTCTTGCGTCTTTAAATGAGATTAAAGGTGTTCGCATAATCGGTCCAAACAACATGATTGATCGAGCTGGAGCGATTTCCTTTGTGGTCGATGAGTTGCATCCACATGATGTTGGTCAGTTTTTAGATGCCCAAGGTGTTGCAGTTCGAGTTGGACATCATTGCGCCTGGCCGGTTTGTCGTCGATATTCACTACCTGCTACCACCAGGGCATCTTTTTATGTGTACAACGATGAAGCAGATATCGTTCCGCTTGTTGCGGGCATAACTGCCGCTCAAAAGTTTTTTGGAGTCTCATGAATTTAGAATCTATGTATCAAGACATCATTCTTGAACACTATAAACACCAAAGGGGCAAAGGCCTACGAGAGCCTTTTGACTCAGAGGTCAACCATGTGAATCCTTCGTGTGGAGATGAAATTACTTTGCGGGTTCATCTCACTGGAGATGTGATTGATGCGATCTCCTATGAGAGCCAGGGTTGTTCAATTTCACAGGCTTCAACATCGGTGATGTGGGAGCAAGTAGAAGGCAAAACAATTAAGCAAGCTTTTACAGCACTTGATGACTTCTACGAGATGGTGCAATCCCGTGGAAAGTACGCAGGAAATGAAGACTTAATTGGAGACGGCGTTGCATTTGGCGGCGTTTCGCAATTCCCCGCCCGAGTTAAATGCGCTTTACTCGGTTGGCTCGCAATGAAAGACGCAGTTTCGCAAACCAGCAAGGAGAGTTCATGACTGATCAAGACCTAAATGCGCTGAGGGAATCAGAAATCCCATCAGAAGAAGATTTAATGGAACTGATGCGCGATGTAGTAGATCCGGAACTTGGTATCAATGTGGTTGACCTTGGTTTGGTCTACGGTGTGCATATTGATGCTGAGCGAGTTGCCACAATCGATATGACACTTACCTCTGCAGCTTGTCCACTGACTGATGTGATTGAAGACCAGACCCGTGCAGCGCTTGATGCACACGTAAGTTCGTTTCGAATCAACTGGGTATGGATGCCGCCATGGGGTCCAGACAAGATCACGCAAGATGGTCGTCAAATGATGCGAGCATTAGGGTTTAATATCTAGTTAGTGATAGCTGCTAGTGGCTTAGAAATCCGAGTTGGTGCAAGAACTCTAATTTCAGATGCCAATTTTCGGATTGCAAAGGGCGACAAGGTTGGACTTGTTGGCCGTAATGGTGCTGGCAAAACCACCCTCACAAAGACGCTAGCTGGGGAACTAGAACCATTTGCGGGGTCAATCACAAAGTCTGACTCAGTTGGTTATCTGCCACAGGATCCCAGAACTGGCGATTTAGAAGTTTCCGCAATGGGCCGAATCTTGAGTGTGCGCGGACTAGATGAAATCGTTCGCCGGATGCGATCGGCTGAAGAAGCAATGGGTGGCAGCGATACCACCAAGGCTGAGCGGGGAATGCGACGTTATGCAACAGCCGAAGCCGAATTTGTAACTCAAGGCGGATACGCCGCTGAGGCTGAGGCTGGTGCAATTGCCTCAAGCCTTGGTATCACAAAAGCGATTTTGAATCAGCCGCTTGGAACGCTCTCGGGTGGTCAGCGCCGTCGAGTTGAGTTGGCCCGAATCCTTTTCAGTGGTGCTGAAACACTTTTACTTGATGAACCTACTAACCACTTAGATGCAGACTCAGTGGTTTGGTTGCGGGAATTTTTACAGAAATATGACGGCGGAATCGTTGTGATCAGTCACGATGTGCATCTGTTGGATTCTGTTGTTAACAAAGTTTTTTACCTAGATGCAAACCGTGCCGCTCTGGATGTTTATAACTTGGGTTGGAAAACATATTTGCAGCAGCGTGAGCAAGACGAACGCAGACGTAAGCGGGAACGTTCAAACGCTGAGAAACAAGCAACAACATTGAAAAATCAAGCTGAGCGAATGCGCGCAACCGCCAGCAAGGCAAAGGCAGCTCAGGTGATGCTTGCTCGAGCAGAAAAACTAACTTCGGGTTTAGAGCCAGAAGCTATGCGGGACAAAGTTGCCCGACTCCGTTTTCCAGAACCGTCACCTTGCGGCAAAACTCCATTGACAGCTTCCGAATTGTCTAAGTCATATGGCTCCCAAGAAATCTTTACTGATGTGAATTTAGCAATCGACCGGGGGAGCCGGGTTGTAATCCTCGGACTCAACGGCGCTGGTAAAACCACACTTTTGCGGATGTTGGCGGGCGTTGATCAACCAGACACCGGAGCTGTGCATGCCGGACATGGTTTGAAGCTGGGTTATTACGCGCAGGAACACGAAACGCTTTCGGCGAATCGAACAGTGCTTGAGAATATGGTTTCGGCCGCACCGAATCTGGCCGAAGTAGATGCCCGTAAAGTGCTGGGCTCTTTTCTGTTCAGTGGTGATGATGTGCACAAGCCCGCTGGAGTTTTGTCTGGCGGTGAGAAGACTCGTTTAGCGCTTGCAACCTTGGTTGTATCAAGCGCAAATGTGTTACTTCTAGATGAACCGACCAACAACCTCGATCCTGCATCGCGAGCGGAAATTCTCGACGCCCTGCGCAACTACAAAGGCGCCGTCGTGCTTGTGACACACGATGAAGGGGCTGTGATGGCGCTCGAACCAGAACGCGTTCTACTTTTGCCCGATGGCGTTGAAGATCATTGGAACGAGGACTACGCAGATTTGGTATCGCTGGCGTAACTCCGTCGCAAGATGACGATGTACGCAACAACCGCAGTTATTCCAATCAATATCCATTGCCCCACATAACCCAGATGCGGACCACTTTCGATTTCCGGTGCAGGTATCGAAAGCAGTGGGGCATCACTTTGGATAACCTCTAGATAAAAGAGTTCATCTGTCATTGTGCCAACCGAGTTTGTTTGACCGATTGGCAAATCACTGGGATCAGCTTCAGCACTTGGCGCTAATCGAACCCGAGTAGTCACATTGTTTAATACATCAGGAGCATCCAGAATAAGTTTTGGATCGGGGATGCTCCCTGCTGCTGCCACCCAGCCTCTGGCCACGGCTACTTCACCAGAGTCGGTTGATACTCGAACCAGGGCAACAAATCCAGGTTGGCCGTTCAAGATTTGACGACGCCAAAACCTCTGACTCTCATCGATTACATCTCCAGAGACCTGAATTTGGGTGTATTGGAGCGGCGAAATGTCGCTTTTTGTGAGTAATTCATCAAGTGTCATTGTCTTGGCAGAGTTGTTAACAATCTGCGAATTGCGAGTTTCTCGCTCTAAGTGTCGGCTCCATTGCCAATTTGCTGCCACATAAGCCAGCGGAAGAACCAGAATCACAGTTAAGGTAAGTGCCACTAACTGTTTTATCTTCACGTTCAGAATGCTACCGCGAAGGAAATGACTTAGCCTTTCGTCATGTTAAAGCGCAAAGCCAAACCTGATGCGGTCTACGCGATTAGCGATGTGCGCTCGTCGCTTACCCACGATCAAGACGACCGGGCAAAGAAGTATTTCTTCTCGATGTCCCTACGCTTGATTTGTTTTGTGGCAGCGGTTTTAACTGAAGGTCCGCTGCGTTGGACGCTTTTCACGGCATCGTTGATTCTCCCTTGGGCCGCTGTGGTCATTGCCAACGCCGGACGGGAAAACCGCCCAATCATCACTAACACGACAGGTTTTGTGGCTCGCGAGCTTGAATAGTGCACAATTTACCGATAGGTAGCCATTAACCTGTGCCGCTTACGGAAGGCGCAGATGTCAAGAATTGTGGTTGTTACAGGCGGAAATCGCGGCATTGGTGCTGCCATATCCGAGGCATTCCTAGAGTTAGGTGACACGGTTGCCGTGTTTAGCCGCTCAGGTGAGGGTCCCGCTGGAACTAAAGGTTTCGTGTGTGATGTTTCTGACACTGCATCGGTTGAGGCCGCTTTTGACAAACTCGAGGCAGATTTAGGGCCGGCCGAAATTGTTGTCGCAAACGCTGGACTTACCAAAGACACCCTTTTAATGAGAATGTCTGATGAAGATCTGGATGCAGTCATAAACACGAATTTGATTGGCGCCATTCGAGTAGCCCGCCGAGCCTCCAAAACAATGTTGCGGGCTCGCAAAGGGCGACTCATTTTTATCTCTAGTGTTGTGGCAATGCTCGGTAGCGCTGGACAAGTAAATTACGCAGCATCAAAGAGTGGTCTGATCGGCGCTGCACGCAGCATGGCGCGCGAGCTCGGACCCCGCGGAATCACTGCAAATGTGATTGCGCCAGGGTTTGTTGACACTGACATGACTTCAGTTTTAACGGAAGATCAAAAGAGCGGAATCGTGGCGAATGTGCCACTAGGCCGTTATGCAAATGTAAATGAAATCGCTGGTGTTGCAACCTTCCTTGCCTCGCCAGCAGCTAGCTATGTAACTGGTGCAGTTTTGCCAGTTGATGGCGGACTCGGAATGGGGCACTGATATGGGAATCTTGCAAGGCAAACGGATTTTGGTTACAGGAGTTGTAACCGATAAGTCGATTGCGTATGAAGTTGCGCGTTTGGCGCAAGAACAAGGTGCAACAGTTGTGCTAACCAGTTTTGGGCGGGCGTTTTCAATCACCAAGCGGGTCGCATCAAAATTACCGATGCCAGCTGAAGTTATTGAATTAGATGTGACCGACCAAGAACATCTAGATCGTCTGCCTGCACTTGTTGGCGAACATGTTGATGGGCTTGATGGAGTAGTTCACTCAATCGCGTTTGCTCCACAATCTGCACTTGGCGGCAACTTCCTGAACACCCCATGGGAAGACGTATCGGTTGCCCTGCAGATTTCTGCGTTCTCCTTGAAGGCTTTAGCAGTGGCATGTAAGCCAATGATGAGCCCTGGTAGTTCCATTGTTGGTTTCGACTTTGATGCCAGCGTCGCATGGCCAATTTACGACTGGATGGGCGTCTCAAAAGCCGCTTTGGAAGCAACAGCGCGCTACCTAGCCCGTGACCTAGGCCCAGCTGGCATTCGGGTAAACCTGGTGGCCGCTGGTCCAATCGCAACCATGGCCGCAAAGAGTATTCCGGACTTTCACCGGATTGAGGCACTTTGGAATGAACGCTCACCACTGGTCTGGGATCCAACCGATGCTGAACCTGCAGCTCGAACTTGTATTGGTTTGCTTTCAGATTGGTTCCCAAGCACAACTGGCGAAATCGTGCATTGTGATGGTGGCGTTCACGCAGTTGGTGGCTAACAACAATGCCGCTGCTGTACTTGGTACGTCACGCAAAAAGCGATTGGCCAATGTCGGTTGATGATTTTGATCGACCGCTTGCTGCTCGCGGTATTGCGGATTGTGTTTCAGCAAGTTTGTTTTTCTCGGACAAGCAAATAGATCATGTCGAAGTTTCTGCCGCAAAGCGAACTCTAGAAACATTGAATCTGCTGCACCTGCGCACATCTTCGACAAATGAAAATATCAACATCTACGAAGCACATCTGGGTGCTTTGTTGGAATGTGTTAATTCATTGAAATTTGAAACGGCAATGCTGGTTGGGCATAGCCCTGGAATGCCGTCGTTGGCTTGGTACCTATCAAGTAACCATGACTCAGCACCAGCTCAACGACTTCGCATGAAGTATCCGACTCTTGGAATTGCAGTTTTGCGTTGTGATTTGCCGTTTGCCGATTGGCATGAAGGTTGTGCAGAACTTGTTGATTTCGTAGTGCCTAGAGCCGAAGTTACAAGCTAACTTTTTCCGAGCACTTCAACTGCGAAACCCATTGCGAACAATGCTGCCCGTAAGTCAGGCGTGTTGATTGAAACATCAGCAGACGCTTGCACGATGGGTTTGGCATTAAATGCAATCCCAATTCCTGCCAGAGCGATCATGTCGAGGTCGTTTGCGCCATCGCCGATAGCGACGCAATCCGAAAGGCTGATTCCAAGATCGAGCGCCAAACTTTCGAGTGTCTGAGCTTTCGTCGCGCGATCGACTATCACGCCTTCGACCAGACCAGTGAGTGAGCCATCGGTGATTTCCAATTGGTTGGCCTTGTAGTGGGTGATGCTCAGTTCATCGGCTATCCATCCAACGATCTCAGTGAATCCACCAGAAACGAGCGCTAGTTCAACACCGTGTCGAGCAAGAATCGTGCAGAGCTCACGCGCACCCGGTGTGTACTCAATTTCTGTATACACCTGTTGCAGCACATCACTGGATAAACCCTGAAGCGTCTGTACTCGGGTCCGCAAGGATTCTGCAAAATCTAACTCTCCCGCCATTGCGGCATCAGTGATTCGCTTAACTTCGGCAACCTGGCCAGCTTTGGCAGCAAGGAGTTCGATGACTTCATTCTTGATAACGGTTGAGTCAACATCCATAATCACTAGTTGCTTTTGGTTGCCTGCGAATTGGGCTCTAGCCAGGAAAACATCGCCAACAAAAAGGGCAGCAACCGCATCTCTAAAAGCCGGCGCGTCAAAAGTTTCAGGAGCAACGATTTGGATTTGCTGAACCCGAATTGAATCGGTAAATACTTTGGGCTCGGCTACAACCTGAATCTCAAAATCTGCAGTCAATGATTTGAATTCCGCCGAGTTGAAAATCGATCCAGTTTCGATATCCTCAAAGCCAGAATATCCCGCATCAGACGGGGTGACTACAGTAAGAAAAAAGGTTTCTTTCACGGGTGCACCTTACTTAATCAAAACGGTTCGGTAGGCTTCAAACATGACCAGCGTCCTCCGGCTCCGCGATGTAAGTGTTAAGCGTGGCGAAAAGCTGATTCTTGATTCCCTGTCTTTTGATGTGAAGCCAGGCGAGCAATGGGTAGTGCTTGGACCTAATGGGGCCGGTAAAACCACGCTGGTTAGTTTGCTTGGGACATTGTTATTCCCAACCACTGGTTCCTTGGAGATTCTGGGCGAAGAGATCGGTTTGGTTGACGTATTTGAACTTCGTCCTCGAATTGGCATATCGAGTGCTGCACTGACTCCCAATTTTGCGGATAGCGCAAAGGTGCTTGATGTCGTAAGGACTGCTGTCTATGGGATGACTTCTACGTGGCAAGAAGCATATGAAGCCTCAGACAATGACCGCGCTATCGAAATCTTGAAGCGTTGGGGTGTGAATGAGTTGGCGGATCGCACCCTTGGTACTTTGTCAGAGGGGGAGCGTAAGCGCGTACAGATAGCACGTGCATTGATGCCAAATCCAGAGTTGCTTATCTTGGATGAACCGGCTGCTGGATTGGATATTGCAGCGCGGGAACAACTCACGAAATCCCTCACGGATTACATTGCAACAGCAACCGCACCAAACACAATATTGATAACCCATCACGTTGAGGAGATTCCGCCAACAGCTACGCATGCGTTGCTGCTTCGAGAAGGGAAAGTTGTTACGCAAGGCAACATCAATCAGGTATTAACTTCTGGAAATCTGTCTGATACTTTTGATATCGCTTTAACTGTAGGAATTATTGATACGACCGTCGGTCGGCGTTGGAGTTCTCGATTGGCATGATTTCTGACTTCGAGTATTTGAACAGTCCAGAAATCAGGCAGAAATTTGAAGCCACTAATAACTTGTTTGTTACCGAGGGAAGAAAGATTTTCGATCGGTCGATCGAACTCGGGTACGAACCAAGAGCAATCCTTACAACCAGCGAGTGGTTAGCAGACATAAATCCGGACATAACTTCAAGGTTTCATCTTCACGTGTATTCGCCCGCAGAGATTTCGGAAATTGCGGGTTTCCCAGTGCATCGAGGGTTGATTGCTACCTTCAATCGAAGACCAAAACAGTCTGTTGCTGATGTGCTTTCTCTGGATGGCCCACTTGTATTACTTGAGGGTCTTACGGATTTGGAGAATGTCGGAACAATCTTTCGTACAGCTGCCGCTTTGGGCATAGCTGGAGTGTTGCTCGATGCCACAGCGCCAGATCCTTTATTCAGAAGATGCCTGAAGGCATCGATGGGGGCGACGTTGCAGTTGCCTTTTGCGCGTTATGGAAAAACTAGTGAGTTACTCGAGTTGAAGGGCAATCGCCGGTTGATTGGTTTGACCCCAGATGCAGAAACAACGGTTGGCAGCAAACTGGCTGGGGGAAATGAAATTCTCGGATTCGGTTCGGAAGGTAGTGGATTATCAGTCGAGTTGTTGGCCGCCTGCGACGAAAAACTATCGATACCAATGTCGAATGATGTGAGTTCGCTTAATGTGGCTGCTGCTGCTGCCATTTCAATTTGGGAATTTCAACAGCGTGTGCGCTCTTGATTGTGCATGTTTGACAACATAATTTGACCATGACAGCAGAACTCGAAAATGCCAACGCGTGGCTTTCAAAAGATGAAATGGCTTCAGCTCGATCGCACCTTCCGATTGTCTATGTAAATCTGGTTCCCGTGAGAACCGATTCGACCGGCGCGGTAACTCATTTAGGCCTGCTCTTGGCACCAGATTCAAACGGCGCGTTTCGACACAATCTGATTTCTGGAAGAGTGTTATTTCATGAACGCGTTCGAGATGCCATCTTGCGGCATGCTGAGAAAGATCTAGGTCCAATGTCGCTGCCGTCGATACCGGCAGCGATAAATCCGTTTGGCGTATTTGAGTATTTCCCCACCCCTGACATATCAGGACTCTGGGATGAACGCCAGCATGCAATCGCGCTCGCTTATGTTCTGCCTGTTTCGGGCGATTGCCAGCCATCTCAGCAGGCGTTAGATCTTGCTTGGTTATCAGTATCAGATTTGACTTCGGTATTTCTTGAGCGAGAAATGCCAAACGGCCAGCACCGAGTAGTGCTTGCAGCTTTGCATGAGGTTGGAATTTGCCTGTAATTCGGGAAGTGCACGCGTCTTGGGCGAGTTTCTTTGAAAGTCAGCAGAGCCAACTAGATGAGATCTTTAGCCATCTAGATCTTGCAAATGTAACTCCTGCTGCTGATGACATATTTAAGGTGTTCAGATACTCAGCTATTGAGGTAAGGGTCGCCATCATCGGTCAAGATCCTTACCCAAAACCCGGTGATGCAAACGGGCTGGCATTCTCTTCAAGTGCACGAGTACTGCCAATGAGTTTGCGAAACATCTTCCAAGAATTGGCCACAGATACTGCAAGCCCGCTAAGAGAAAAAGCAGATTTGCAGGACTGGGCTGAGCAAGGTGTGTTTCTAATCAATCGAGTGCTCACAACCCGACCTGGTGAATCCCTGGCGCATAAGGCAATCGGCTGGGAGAACTTCACTTTCGCAGCGTTGCAATATCTGGCGAAGTTGAATCCAAACCTGGTGGTGATTCTGTGGGGCAACAAGGCCCAAGAATTGCGATCTCTGTTCAATCCAAACCTGCTGATTGAGTCAGTGCATCCAAGTCCACTATCAGCGCACCGCGGGTTCTTTGGCTCTAAGCCCTTCAGCAGAGCAAATCATCAGTTGGAACAGCTTGGTCTAAGCCCAATCCAATGGGGCTGATTAATTGTCTTTCGAGTCCTGGAAGAAAAATTTCAACTTGACTTGAAAGCCACTTCGCTAAATCCGCATCAACTGTAAGTCGGTCTGTTCCTTGAGACTTTGAAAGCTTCATCCCTGCACTATCTCGAACTAGCGGATGAAATAGATATGTAGGTGCTGCAAAATTTAAGATTTTTCTAATTGCTGATTGAGTCTGCGTGCTTTCATACAAATCAACGCCTCGCACAACATGGGTGATCTGATTTTCGTCATCTTCAATCACGTCAACCAAATGGTAGGCCGGTAAATTTTCTCGGCGCCAAAGCACTTCATCGGTATTCTGCAAACGAACCCGAATTGCGTTAGCCCCAGGGGAGAATTGCAAACTGTTTGCTTGGCATTTTTGAGCGCATTTGTCTTTGACAAGTTGGTTTCGACTACAGCAACAAACGAAAATCAAGTCTGAAGCTTCACGCATCTTGCTCAATGTGTCCCAGTAAAGATTTTTTCGCAGCGTTTGGCTATGTGTAGTTGACAGTTCATACGCTGAAGTTGGTCCGGAATCTATCTGGATACTCAACT
>JBIKSQ010000193.1:0-2713 GCA_044348555.1 Candidatus Nanopelagicales bacterium
GATGTTTGTGAATCTCCCAAAATCGTTCACTGGGCAGGGCCAGCAAAACCGTGGCACTCCCCTAAAGTGCTTTTCCAGGCAGAGTTTCAGGCTCACTTGGATTGGGTTGAAGAAAACTTTAAGTTCTAGGGAACTCCCAGTAGTTAGAAATTTTGCAGAGCGCAATTATCGCGTTTCAAAATCTGAAACTTGAGAAATCCGCCGAATATGACGTTCGACACCTGAAAATGGGGTGTTCAGGAAGGCTTCAACAATTTCAAAAGCTAAGTCTTGTTGATGCATTCGGGCACCGATTGAAACAACATTAGCGTTGTTGTGTTCGCGTGCCAGTACAGCAGTTTCTACGCTCCACGCCAGAGCCGCTCGGATTCCAACAACTTTGTTCGCAGCGATCTGCTCCCCGTTGCCCGAACCACCGATCACAATTCCAAGCGAGCTGGAATCAGCAGCCACAGCCTCAGCCGCTGCAATACAAAAGGCTGGGTAATCATCCTCAGCATCAAAACTGTGCGCTCCATGGTCAACGACGTCATGACCAAGTTGCTTTAGATGTTCAGCCAACGCGTTTTTAAAGTCGAAGCCAGCATGATCGGTGCCTAGATGAATTTTCATAACTCAATTTTGCCAGATAAACCTAACCCTCCCGAGCACATCGGACCCGCGTCTCTGTGACAATGGTCCTAGTGAATAACTCTGCAACTGAAAGGAGCCGTAATGGCTACCGATAACCTCACCCGAGAAGAGTGCGCGGCACGGGCTAACGCCATTTCATCCAAGCACTACGACGTCTACCTAGACCTCACGACAGTAGCTACATCTGACACGTTCACATCTAGAACCACCCTACATTTTGATGCGGCACCAGGCGCTTCTACATGGATTGACCTAATGGCACCTGAAATTCTGACAGTCACCCTCAACGATGTTGTGGTTACAGATTACGAATTCGATGGAGTTCGAATTCATATTTCAAACCTTGCTGCTGAAAATCGACTCGAGATTCTGGCGAACTGCGCCTACTCAAACACTGGCGAAGGTCTTCATCGATATGTGGATCCAGCAGATAACGAGATTTACCTATATTCACAGTTTGAGATTGCCGATGCCCGTCGAGTGTTTGCATGCTTTGACCAGCCAGATTTAAAAGCCACCTACCAATTCACTGTTGATGCACCGGCTAAGTGGAAAGTTTTCAGCAACACCTACGCTGACAAAATCGAACTTGGTGAAAACACTCGTCACGACTTTGCTACAACAAAAATCATGTCCACATACATCACGGCAATTGTTGCTGGCGATTTCCATGGTGAAACCGATTGGTACGCAGGCGAACACGGCACCTACCCGCTGGGACTTTACTGCCGCAAGTCGCTGGCTGAACACCTTGATGTTGAAGAATTTATGCTGATCACCAAACAAGGTTTCGAATTCTTCGAAGCTGCATTTGGGGTGGCGTACCCGTTCGAGAAATACGACCAAATCATTGTGCCCGAGTTCAACGCTGGTGCAATGGAGAATGCGGGTTGTGTGACTTTCTACGAAGGTGTCATTTACCGTGGCCGAGCTACCGACCATGAACGGGAATCTCGTTCAAACACGATTCTGCATGAGATGGCCCACATGTGGTTTGGCAATCTTGTGACCATGAAGTGGTGGGATGACCTATGGTTAAATGAATCATTCGCTGAATGGGCTTCTTACTATGCAAACAACTCTGCAACCCGATTCAATCAAGCTTGGTCGTCCTTCATGGTCGATCGAAAGCTCTGGGCCTACCGAGAAGATCAGATGTCCGGTACCCACCCGATTGCTACCGACATGATTGATCTCGATACGGTTGAAGTGAATTTTGATGGCATCACATATGCAAAAGGCGCCTCGGCACTTCGGCAACTGGTCGCATTCGTTGGTGAGACTGATTTCTTGAAAGGCGTGCACAACTACTTCGTTGAAAACGCCTGGGGAAACACCGAACTCTCTGATTTGCTGCGGCACCTGGAAGCGGCCAGTGGCCGCGACCTTTCAGACTTCACCGATTCGTGGTTGAAAACGGCCGGAGTGAACCTGCTTCGCCCTGAAATCGAACTCGATGAGAACGGAAACTACAAGTCTGTAAAAGTCATCCAAGAACCACCTGCTGAACCAGCTGGGCTCAAGCCAGAGTTGCGCAAGCATCGGATGGCAATCGGCCTTTACAACCGGCAAGGCGAAAACTTAATTCGCACTCAACGAGTCGAAATCGACATTGTTGGTGCCAGCACCGAAATCACCGAGCTAGCTGGAGTAGCGCAACCAGATTTGCTGCTGTTGAATGATGACGATCTAACCTTTGCGAAAATCCGAATGGACGATCGTTCACTCGCTACTGCCGTGAAATCTTTGAGCGACATTCCGGATTCGTTGCCACGCGCACTGATTTTGAGTGCTACTTGGGATATGACCCGCGATGGTCAGATGTCCACCAGTGCATTTATTGATTTGGTTGCAAGCGCAATCGTCAAAGAGCCATTCATTCCAATCGCGCAACGCATCATGATGCAGGTCCGAACAGCCGCCGCTCTTTACTCCGCCCCAGCTAATCGCGAAGCAAACCTCAGTAAGTTGGCGGATGCATTTTTGAATTGGATTCACACATTCGAAGTGGGAAGCGATGTGCAGTTTGCTGCGGCAAAGAACTTTGTCGCGGTTGCTCGAACAGAATCACAGCTTGCAG
>JBIKSQ010000032.1:0-11065 GCA_044348555.1 Candidatus Nanopelagicales bacterium
TATCTACGTTTTTCGTTAAACCAGCTGAGTCGATTCGAACCTGCGCAAGCGCCTGCTGTTCACTCGACAATGTAATGGTGTGCACATTTGCTCCGCGACTGCCGGCCTGAAGTGCCAGCTGACCCCAGCCAGTTCCAATTTCCAAAACTGATTTGTCTTTGGCAACGTGAGCAAAATCAAGAACGCCATCTACTTTTTTGCGCTGCGCATCAGCTAACTTGTCGAAGCCGGATTGTGCAAAAGATTCGGCAAACCAAGCAGCCGAATACGTCATCGTTTCATCTAGAAATGCAGCAAACAAATCATTCGACAAGTCGTAATGACGGGAAATGTTCTTGCGGGATCCATGCGGGTTGTTATCTTCAGACTTTGGATGGGTTGGCTCAATTGCACGGCGATATGCGCGTAACCAGTCCGGCACAATGTCATCTAGTCGCGCAGCAAAAGGTGTCAGCACCAAAGCTAAATCGCTGCCGTCAGCAACCCGCCAGTCACCAGCCATGTAACTTTCGCCCAAACCAATTTTTAAGTTCGCACCAAGCCGGTGGAATAAGTCATTGCTCAGAACTTCCATGTGCTGATCTGCATTTGGATTTCCATGCACACTGCCATCTGGCAAAGTGACTTTGACATCAACTTTTTTAACAATTCGCTCAAGCAGTTTGCGAGCTACCCATGCGCGGAATGATGAAACTGGGGCCTTGGCAATGTCTGGCCAATCTGCTGCGTTAATCGCTGCCGTGGAGTTGCTCACAGCATGCCTTTCTGTTTCGGATGGTCAGGTCGACGAACTACAGGGAGTCGGCGTAACCACAACCAAATACCGTGCGCTCTTATTCGAATCATTGATTGCCAAGTTGCAAACGGGGTGCGCACTGCAGCTCTTGCACGATTCCATCGGTCGATTGATACTGGAATCCCGCTGAATACTGCAGTGAACACCTGTTCGTCATCTTGGTGAAGATTTACGCTAACGGTAATGCGTTCGGGCGAAAGTCGCAAAGCCACCCGATACTCCCCGCGGACCTCAAAAAATGGGGAAACATAGAACACTTTTTCCATCTGGTCGCGGCCGGCTGAATCAGGTTGAATCAGGTGCGCATGCCGATCTCCATAGGTGTTGTGGATTTCCAAAATCGCGAATTTGAGTTCAGATTCTGGGTTGAGCACCCAGTAGACGGTCAAGGGGTTGAATACATAACCGCTTGAACGGGCCGCGGTTAGCATCAAGATACGGTCGCTGTCTAACACGCTCTCGCCTTCGGCAGCAGCAAAATGGGCAACCGCTTCCCGCAAACTTTCCGCCTCGCCACCGAAATGGTCACTGGCTTTGAAGTGCACTCTAGACGATACATATGGGGCATCGACATCGATCAGCCACTCGTAAGTCCGAAACTTCAACCCGTGCTTAAAGGGAGTTTTGCGTTGATGTAGAACTTCTCCCCGAACTAAAGCTGGAACTTGCGGAAGCGAGATTGCCATTACCAAGTGCCGCCGAACTTCCGAGCCGCTTCAACACCAGATCGGGCACCATCTTCATGAAAACCCCAACCCAGATGTGCACCAGCAAAAGCCAAACGGTCACCGCCAGCGTTTCGCAAAATTGCAGCTGCAGCAAGTGCTTCATGTGTAAACACCGGATGTTCGTAATTCATCTGGCGTAAGACTTTTGATTTATCCACCCAGCCGGTTGGGTTCAACGTAACCATGAAGTTTTCGTCGCCTGGCAAGTTCATCAAGCGATTCATCCAGTAGCTAACCAAAACCTGTTCGGAGCGAGAGTTGCATTCGCGCATTCGGTAATTCCAAGATGCACGTGCTTCTAGTGTCGATGGCATTACAGCATTATCAGTATGAAGCCAAGTGTGATTCTGCGAATACGGAACTGCAGTCAAAGCGTTGCGCTCTTCAGCAGATGCATCCTGCAGAATTTCGGCTGCTGAGTTTGCGTGGGTGGCGATGATTGCGTAGTCAAAGGTTTCGGTTTTTTCGCCCGTTGACGTTTTCGACGTTATCGAAACACCACTCTCACTTCTTACTACCTTTGTCACTGCAGCATCAGTGCGAACGTCGTGAATCAATTTAACTATCTCACGAACGTAGGTGCGACTGCCGCCGACTACCGTGCGCCAGGTTGGTGAGTTTTTGATTGTCAACATTCCATGATGACTTAGAAATTCAAAAAGATGTTTAGCTGGATACGAACGAGAGTCCGTGTCGCCAGAAGACCAAACACATGAGACCAGCGGAATTGCGAAGTGTTGAACAAAGAAGTTGCTGTATCTGCCGTTATCCAGGAACTCGCCCCAGGTTTGATTCGTATCGCCTTGACCATCAAGCAAAGCCCGCGCACTCTTATGAAAACGTTTCACTTCCAGCAACATCCGAATAAATCGCGGATTGAAAATCTGGTGCTTTTGCGCAAGTATCCCTTTGGCTCCGCGTCCACCCGCGTAATGCAGCCCACACTCTTCGCAGCTGATACTCATCGACATCTCGGTGATCTGTGTCTGGATGTTCAACTCTTTGAAAATACGAAGCAGGTTCGGATAGGTGCGATCGTTGTGCACAATAAAACCTGAGTCGATTTTTAGTTCGCCCACTTTGGCTGGAATGTCATGTGTATGCGCATGCCCACCAGGGCGATTGTCTGCCTCAAAAAGTGTGACGTCATGCGTTTCTCGCAACACATAGGCGGCGGTTAGGCCAGAAACACCCGATCCAATAATTGCAATCGACGGGCGAGAAATTTCACTCACAAACAACACCTTTGGGATCCGACTAGGTGGTTGAGATTTATCCGACCCAGAAGGTTCAAAACTACCGCAAATCGGGTTTAAATGCAGGTTTCCTGCCTGTGAAGTCAGCCGCTGAGATTTGATCGATGCCAGTTGGCGTTGGCGCTGGTTTCGGAGAATACTTTGAACCCGAAAGGGGCATCATGATTATCAAACGCTCAGTAACAGTCCAAAAGCCAGTTTCCGAGGTTTTCGCCTACCTAGCTGATTTCACAACCACTACAAACTGGGATCCAGGTAGTGTCAAAACCGAGTTGATTAGCGGCGATGGTGGGGTTGGCAGCAAGTACCACAACATCTCAAAGTTCAACGGCAAAGAGACCGAGCTGGTTTATGAAGTTCTAGAGCGCGATGACGCTAACGGCAAAATTGTGTTGCGCGGAGAGAACAAGACTGTAATCGCAACCGACACAATCACAGTGGTGCCGGCAGCCGACGGAGCAGGTGCACACATCACCTACCAGGCCGCATTCAAGTTCAAGGGCATCACAGTTATAGCTGAACCATTTCTGCGTAAGGCGTTTCAGAAATTAGGCGATGAAGCTGAAGAAGGTTTGCGCCGTACTTTTAGTTAGATTCAAAAATTTGGTAACTCCAAGCTGGTAGTGCCAATGGAGTTGCCGAATTGAATTCGATGCTTTCGCCTTCAATTGCATCATTGTACTTTCCATGATGCAGGGCGGTTGGGAAAATCACTTCCCTATCCTCAGCAGAAAAGTTGAATATCGCAAACACTTTGTTTTTCTTATCTGCCCGTACAAAACTAAAAACGCGTTCAGGCTGACTGTTTAAAACCTGTTGCATCCGAGCCCCCCACGGACCATTAGCGAGTGCGGTGTTTCGCTTTTTGATTTCGATGAGTTTCTTTAAGAGTTCACCGTGCTCGTGCGGTTGCCACTGAATCGGGTCCTTTTCAAAAAACTCCAACCGTTTTTCATTGCCCGCCTCTTGGCCGTTGTAAATCATCGGCATTCCTTCAGTTACAAACGAGAACGCAATCGCTGCTTTTACACCAGCACCAAAGCGTTCAAACTCAGTTCCCTCCCAGGAGTTCTTGTCATGGTTCGTGGTGTGAATCATGCGTAGTGCGCCAGCTGGCCAGTGTTTTTCATTCCAGGCGTAGTAGCCATACAGCGCACCGGTATCAGCCTTAAGTGCACAAACGTTTGCCAACGCTTCCCACCAAGACCAGGCATAAGTCATATCGAAAGCAAACTCGTGTAAATCTTTCGATTCCCACTCAGCCAACATAAACACTGGTTTGATCTTGTCGAGCTCACGGCGAGCGTTATTCCAAAAGTCGGTAGGTACTAATCCAGCAACATCGCAACGGTATCCATCGATGTCAAACTCTTTCACCCAGTACTTGAGTGCTTTCGTCATATATTTGCGAAGTGCAGGCTTTGAATAATCAAGGTCGATAATGTCCGACCAATCCCACCATGGGGTTGGATGGAAATCACCTTTCCAATCGCGTGCGTACCAATCGGGGTGTTTGGTAACAAGCGGGTTGTCCCATGAAGTGTGGTTGGCGACCCAATCAAGGATTACCTTGAAGCCGAGTGCATGAGCGCGTTTTACAAAACTTTTTAGATCAGCTTTAGTGCCAAACTCAGGATTCACCTCTAAGTAATCCTTCACCGCGTATGGAGATCCCAACGTTCCTTTGCGATTTACTTCACCAATCGGATGAATCGGCATCAGCCAGAGTACGTCCACATTCAAGTCACGCAGGCGGGGAAGTGCTGCCTCAGCTGCTGCCAGAGTGCCTTCGGCTGTGAACTGCCGCAGGTTGATTTGATACATCACTGCATCTTTTGCCCATGCCGGATGCTTAACCTGGACATAAGGTTTTGGCTCATACTTACGAAACATGGTTCTCCCTTGACTGAAGTGCAGATTCTAAACACAAGAGAAAGGCCCCAACCGAATGGTTGGGGCCTTTCTGAGATTTGGTTTTCACCAAACTAATGCCTATTCAGCAGCAGTTAGTGAGACCTTATTCCAGCGGACTGCTGTGGTGTTATTGACGTCCCGAGCGAAGGTGAAATTCACTGGGTGGCCAAGGGTCCACAATGCCTTCTTCAACGCTACAGAAACTGCGGTTGAACGAGCATCAGCCAACGTACGCGCCTGCAAGCCGCCAGCCCGAGTGTTGGTGAAACCAACCAGGGTTACGTTCTTGCACTTTGCGTCCGCAATTGCCTTTGCAGCCAACTTAATCTGAGCGATATCGCCAGCATCAAGTACAGCGGTGCGGGTGTTGAACATGACGTCTGGAATTACAACGCCTTCGCACACGCAGAGGTCAGCTTCAGTCTGCCATGACAAGTATGGAAGACCGTCGTTTACCTTGCTGCAGAGCGACCAGGTGCGGGTGCTCCAAGCGCCGGTTTCAGATGTCTGCCAGCCGAGTGACTTGATAAGGGCAACATTCATGTTGGCCAATGTCACACGAGTAGCTTGAACACTGCTGCCTACGTTGATTGAGCTAACAAACACGTTGGTCTTACCCCATGCTGGTGAGCGATCGAACATGACGTTAGCGAACAAATCACGTGGGTACTCCTCAGCTGTTACTGCACTTGTGGTGTAGTTGTTGCGCAGTTCAACGTCTTGACGGTCCAAAGCTACAACTCCAATGAATCCACCGACAACGCCAGTTCCTTCAACAGAGCCACGTGAGTAGCTGTTTCGAACCTGGATGTCTTCGCTTTCTTCACCGCCAACTAGTCCAATAAAGCCACCGACTGCATATGATTCATAGCCGCCCCGGTCTTCATAGAAGCCCTTGACGTCACCGGTTGAGTAGGAGGAACGAATCGATACATCGTATCCAACGATTCCAATGAATCCACCGATTTCGTTGACATCGTTGAAGGCTGCAGTTATGTCGACATCGCCGGTTGCGTAGGACTTGTCAACAAGGACGTCATCCTGAACGTGACCAATCAAGCCACCGAAGCCGGTTTCGGATTCCTCTTCACCATTGTTGGATGAAAAGACATCACCAGTTGCGTATGAACGGGAAACAGTTCCGCGGCCATTCCAGTAACCAACTAATCCACCAGCATCGTTTGTGCCACCATTAACAGATCCAGTTGCGTGGCTGTTAAAGATGGAAGAAGCGTCATTCATGTAACCAACAAGGCCACCTGAGTTGCTTCCATCAGAGTGAACTTCACCAGTTGCGTATGAGTTGGTGATGCTATGGAGATTTGCACTACCAACAAGGCCACCAACAGAACGATCACCCTTAACAACACCGGTTGCGTAGGAATCAACAATCATGATTGCTGCAGCGTAAGTATCATCATCGTCATAGGCCTCACCAAGTAGACCGCCGACAGATTCAGAACCTAGAGCTGTTACATCGCCAGTTGCGAATGAATTCTGGATGACGTTACGTGCATCACCATCATCCTCAATCATGCCGACCAGACCACCGATAGCATCCATGTCACCAATAACTCGAACATCTCCAGTAGCTGACGAATCAACAAATGAAGATCCTTCTGAGTAACCAACAAGGCCACCGACGTCATCTGAGTAATACGCATCCACATCACCGGTTGAGACCGTATTGATAATCAAAGTGTCTTCAGTTTCGCCAATCAAACCACCGATGTGGTCTTCGTCTAGGAAGTCAAAACGATCGTTGTTGTAAGCGTCATCCGTTACTGAGTAGGAGTTGTGGTAGTAAGTAGGAAGGCCATAAACCCAATCGCGCTGGTCATAGGTGTGACTTTCATCGATGTCGTAACGGTCGTACATGTTGTCGTCTTCGTTCAAACTGTTGACATCAACATCTGCCGAGCTGTTAACAACTTCAGCATCGTCTTGAGCGTAACCAATCATGCCGCCAATGTTTTCAGAGCCACATAGTGAATCTGCTTCAACGGTACCTGTAACGGTTGAGTTGATGATTTTGGTGCCTGTCTCATCGCCATCAGCTTCACCAATCAGACCACCGACATCTACAGCACCGCGGATATCCACGACTGCATCGACATCGCGAACGACAGTGTCATCCGCGTGACCAATTAGGCCGCCAATATCAGTGGAGTACCAGCAAGTGTCAATTTCATAATCCCAGTAACCATTGGATCCGTCTTCTAAGATGTATTCAGAATCATCAACGTCCCACCAGCCAGTGAAACCCTCGTAGTAGAAATCATTGTTGTCCTGGTTGAAGTATGCATAAGCAATGTCTTCGTCCCAGTATGACTGTACGTCTACCATTACTTCAATCGCAAGGTTTTCGATTGTCGCGTCATCGGTGTGACCAAAGAGTCCGTAACCAGATGTGTGCTCGAAGCCATTATCTTCAATGTGGATGTTTGTGATCGAATGATCCTGGCCGTCGTATTGACCGTCGAATGCACCACCTTCACCGTAGGAACCATCGATGTCTTCGAAGTCATCTTCCCACTCGTTGTAAACGCCACCGATTGGTGTCCACTGATCGTTGCCTGACCATTCGTAGTACATGGTCAAATCGATGTCAGCGACCTGAACGAAGTAAGCATCAACTTCAAAAGCATCACCGACGTAGACGTCGTTGCTGTCAAAGCAATCAGCGTAGGAGATGGCTTCTAGGTCTTCATAGTTTGCAATCTGGTAAGGGTTCACAGCGGAACCATTACCTGCATCAAAGTAATCGCAACCACGGTCAAAGTCGTCAACAGCTACTGCTGGATTTGAGACGGCAGCGACACCGGTTGCTAGCAGTGCGCCAGACAAGATGCCTGCTAGTTTGCGTTGAATTCGCATTTTTTTTCCTCTCGATTACTCAGTTTTACTGAGCAATTCGGTCAAGTTTTCGGGGTTTTGCTCCACCGAGATGGAGCGGTGTTGAAGTTGTGGGTGAGACCGGATGGTCCCACCCACGGGACACTTCAACTATCGCTTCATCGCAAGCGCCACAGTCGTAACCTTGCGGTCCGCTGGGTTCTTGGTGTTACGGTTTTCGATGGAGGTGGAGAACTTGACCGCATGGTCTAGGTCCCACAACCGGTCGATGAGGTAGTTCTTCACATTCTGAATGCGAGCGCGCGCCAGTTTCTTAGCAAAAGTGGTCGCCTTCAACGTGCTGGTGAAACCAGTCAAGGTGAGGGACTTGCACTTTGAAGCTGCAATTGTCACTGCTGCTGCATCCAGCTGAGCCTTGGCTGCATCGCTAAGGACCGGGCTGCTTGCTGCAAACTGAATGTTTGGAATTACTACTGCAACGCAAGGGCATGGATCGCTCTTTACCTGCCAAGACAAGTATGGAAGACCGTCGTTGACCTCACCACAGACTGCCCAAGCTTTGCCAGCTGCCCATGAACCGTTCTTCCGGATGCTCCAACCAGCAGCAAATGCTGTTTGTGGATCCTTAAGTTCAGCTTCAGTTACACCAGTTGCGCCAGTTTCACTCTGTAGACCTGCGAAGATGTAGAAGTTGGTTACAGTGTTATCGAACCAACCTTCATCTGTTGTGGCCCAAGGGTCGCTGTCTTCGCCATCATCAACGGTTACTGAACCGGTTGAGTAGGTAGCAGTAATGTGATCATTTCCATCATCCATGTCACCGATTAAACCTGCAACATCTGTGTGGCCTGAAACATTACCGCGAGCGTAAGCGTTACGGATTTGAACTCCGCCTTCATGCCAGCCAAGCAAGCCGCCAACGTTTGAGTAACCTGAGACATCACCAGTTGCATATGAAGAAAGAATTGATGTGTCACTTTCGAGGTGACCTACAAGTCCACCGACGTTGTAGGTATCAGTTTCATCGTTGTCAACATATCCAACATCACCAGTAGCGTATGAGCGAACAATTGAACTATCGTTATCAATATGACCAACAAGGCCACCGATGTCGCTCAAATCGTCACATTCGAAGTCGCAAGCCGTTTCCATTGTGACATCGCCAGTTGCGTAAACGCCGTAGAGCAAGGATTCACCTGCGACATAACCAGCAAAACCACCGGTGTATTCAAAAGCTGAAGAGAAAACATCACCTGTAGCGTATGAATTGATTATGGAACTGAACTGAGAAACACGACCAGCAAATCCACCAACACGCATGTCGTCAGGAGATGTCTGCGTTACGTCACCAGTTGCATATGAATCAGTGGTTGTGCGAGGTGTATTGTTGCCAAAAAGGCCACCCACAGATTGTTCGCCACGAACATCACCGGTTGCGTATGAATCGATCACGTAAGAAGCAGTTTCATCATTACTATCACAGTCACTTTGATCAAAGTATCCAACCAGGCCACCAACAGCATATCCGAGTCCAGCTACAACATTGCCTGTTGCATACGATGTGGAAATACCAGTGGTTGCATCTTCACAGGAAGCTTCGAACTGTCCGACTAGACCACCAATGTGATCAGCATCTTCACCAGTCACAGTAACCAATGCAGACGAGAAGGAGCCGTCAATTTCAGTGTCCTGGTTGTATCCAACCAGGCCGCCAACGTTGTCACCTTCACCGAGGTAAACCGAGCCGGTTGCGGATGATTCATAGATGATTCCCAAATCAGATTCGCCAACTAGGCCACCAATTGAGTATGCATCGTTAAGTCCATCGGTTGAGACTGCAGATGATGAAGTTGAGTTTCGAATCTCAGACCGATCCAAATAACCAACAAGGCCACCTACGTCTGAAGCACCACAGTAACCATCACCAGTTACGGTTCCGGTTGAATGGCTATCACGAATCGAGGAGCCCATGTTCAAGTCGTTGGAATATGCAGCAGTACCTACGAGGCCGCCAACTTTTACGCCGCCCTCAACGTTTACATGAGAAGTTACGTTGACCAATTCAGAGTCGTACATCTGGCCAACAACGCCACCGATGTCAAAGCCGGTGAAGCACTCGTCTTCTTCTTCATCGTAGTAACTCTCGACACTAACGTCACCAGAAACTACAAGATTTGAAATGGATGCATCCTCGATCCAACCAAACAAGCCAATGTTTTGGTAGAAGCCGTCAGCGTCTACTGAGATGTCTAGTCCAGAAATCTCAAAGTTGTTGCCATCAAACTGGCCATCAAAAATTGTATCGAATTCGAAAGGAGGGTAGTAATTGGAGCCATCGCCACCGATTGGATCCCAGTCTTCAATATCACTGAGGTCAATATCAGCTACTAGAACGAAGTAAGCATCTTCGTTTTGGCAACCGGATACTTCGATTGAGTCGAGGTCAGATGCATCTGCAATCTGAAATGGATTTGCTTCGCTACCGTTACCGGAAGGGAAGAATTCCCAATCACAGTCACGTCCATCAGTGTCGAGTGCTGCTGATGCGGGGGTGGACAAAACCGCCAGACCAGAGCCCATCAATACTGTAGTAAGCGCAGCAGAAAGCGTGCGTTGAAACTTCATTGAGTGTCCTCTCAATTGCCGCCGACTTTCGGCGCTGCGGGGACTGTAGTGGATGCGAGTTGTAATTTAAAACAAAGTCAGGCGAAATGTTCGGTCTTTACACCATGCTATTGATCAGATTAGGAGAATATGACAATTCCCCTTGAAATCGTAAAGAAACAAGGGGAATTGTCTGAAAATTGGGTGATTTGTTATCTCCAGTGATTACTTCTTCAGCTTGAGTGCTAGGGCGTAAATCTCACAACCAAGGCAGAAGTTGAAAGCTGAATTCAAGAAGGATGCTACAAATGTGATCCCGGCAAAAGTTGCTGCGATCAGGAATGATCCGGATAGCGATGCCAGCAGCGCAGTGCCCGCACAGATCAAGCCGACTGTTTGCGCAAACCTAGCTGGCGCCACATCTTCGGGGATTGGGTTTGACTTCAAGCGGGGCTTGATAACCGCGCGAAACAAAGCGCCATAGAGCGAAAACTGAAATCCACCTACGACCACGGCTGCGAATACTGCAGTTTGGAACGCGAGTAGCAAGGTCGAGGTCTGGGTACCAGCGGTAATAAATGCCAGCGCGGTCACGGTTGCAGTAATTCCAGCGCCAAATCGAACAGCCCGGTTATCAACTGTGGCTGGGGCAGTTGTGCTCTTGATTGAGGTGGTCATGTTTTCTCCGTTTTATTAATACGAGTTCGGTCGAATTAATGAGTCTTTGGGGATTGAGTGGGAATTGCGGGTGGGGTTTATGGATGAACCGAGTGTGAACAGGTAGCCGATATCAGCTGCTGAATGCTGTGACTATTGACATGCGGAGACAGAGCGGCGACCAAAATCAATCACTCTGCGCTTGATTGCGAAAAACTCCATGGCCAAACTCTAAAGCGAATAGGCCTTTATGC
>JBIKSQ010000194.1:0-2657 GCA_044348555.1 Candidatus Nanopelagicales bacterium
GCACCTTGCTTCATAGCCCGCAGAATCAGCGAACGAGCTGGTTCAATTCCGCCCATAACTTCAACCAAAATATCGATGCCACTATCAATTAGTGCTTCAGCATCGGTTGTGATGAGTTCTGGCTTAATTCCAGGTCGGGCAATGCTGGCATCTCGAACCGCAACCCCGACTAGTTCTAGGTTCGCACCAGTTCGAGCCGCAAAATCTTCAGCACTTTCACCCAGAATACGAGCCACTTCGGAGCCGACAGTGCCAGCTCCTAAAAGTGCAACCCGCAGGGTGGGCTGTGATGCGACCATGCCAGACTCCTAAAGAATAGGTATTTATGGGCGAATCGTAACCAATGGCCGATTTATCCCAACTTAAAGCACGGTCACAGCGGCAAGAGGGCGCAAGGTTTACCGTTTTTTAGGGCTAGATCAGTCAGAAATATGTAAAGCCAGCAAATCGGCCTCAGTCTCACGCCGCACAATCACTCGCGCTTGACCTGCTTTTACGGCGATTACTGCTGGCCGCGGCACGAAGTTGTAAGTCGAAGCCATGCTGTAGTGGTAGGCGCCGGTCGTGGCCACAGCCAAAAGGTCGCCAGGGCGTAAATCCGCAGGCAGCTTGGTATCACGCACGACGATATCGCCGGTTTCGCAATGTTTGCCGACCACGCGGGCCTGAACTAGCACATCCATCGGAGCCCGGTTAGCCATGCGCGCTGTGTACTCCGCTCCATAAAGCGAGGTGCGGATTGCATCGCTCATGCCACCATCGACAGAGACATAAGAGCGTTCCACGCCACCATCGAGTTCAACCGGTTTGATGGTTCCTACTTCATACAAAGTGAAAGTGGAGTCACCAACAATTGCGCGACCGGGTTCGAACGAAAGATTCGGAATTGGAATTCCAAGTTCGTTGCATTCTGCGCGGATCACGTTGCGTAGTTCATGCGCAAAATCTGCAATCGTCATCGGATCATCAGATGGCACATACGAAACACCAAGTCCGCCACCAACATCTAGTTCGAGAGTGACGAAGCCATGTTCGCGCCGCAGATGCGCAATGAAATTAAGCGCGCGCGAAACTGCAACCGCAAACCCAGCACCATCAAACATCTGCGAACCAATGTGGTAATGGAAACCATGTAAACGCACATTCGGTGTATCAACCAAAGTGAGCACCGCTTTCTCAGCAGCACCGCTTGCTACCGACAAACCAAACTTCTGATCTTCGTGTGCGGTCGCGATAAATTCATGCGTGTGTGCTTCAACCCCGAGCGTGAGTCGCAACAAAACATCAACCGGTGACGAAGCACCACGGGCTAGCTGGCCAATTCGATCAATCTCGTCAAATGAATCAACCACAATGAATCGCACACCAGCTTGAACTGCGCGTTGCAGTTCGTGCATCGACTTGTTGTTGCCGTGCATCACAATGTTAGAGCCCGGAACTCCAGCGGCCAATGCCACTGCGAGCTCTCCGCCTGATGCAACATCCACACCGAGGCCTTCTTCGTGTACCCATTTCAAAACTTCGAGTGAAGAGAAAGCTTTGCTCGCGTAATAAACCATGAATGGAATCTGCTCATCGGCGAACGCACTTACGTAGTCATGTGCGCGTCGGCGAACGTGTTCTTCGTCAACAACAAACAATGGAGTCCCAAAATCGCGCGCTAGATCTTTAACTGGAATTCCACTAATCAGGATCTGCCCTGATTCATCAAGCGAAACGTTGTCCGCCCAAACTCGTGGTTCTAGTGTCATCACTACATCCGTTCCGGCGCACTGACGCCACAAAGGTCAAGACCATTGAACAAAACTTGGCGAGTGGCATCACACAACCACAAACGCGCAACCACCAGCGCACTCACTTCTTCATCACCCTGCGGCAATACCCGACAGGCATCGTAGAAGCGGTGGTAGTCGGTTGCGAGATCTTCGAGGTAGCGCGCAATTCGATGCGGTTCGCGCAACTCTGCTGCCCCAGCCACTACGCGTGGGAATTCACCCAGAGCTGAAAGTAGTTTCGCTTCGCGCTCATGCGAGAGTTCGGCTGGACTGAATTCGAGGTTGCGGTAATCAATCCCGAGTTCAACCGCCGTCCGCAGCATTGAAGAGATTCGCGCATGTGCGTATTGCACATAGAAAACTGGGTTGTCGTTGGTCCGCTTAACTAGCAAATCTAAATCAAGCACCAACGGTGAATCGGTCGGGTAGCGAATCAGCGTGTAACGGGCCGCATCAACCCCAACTTCATCAATCAGGTCTTCGAGAGTGATGATGTTGCCGGCCCGCTTTGAAAGTCGAACTTCTTCGCCGGCCTTCATCATTTTCACCATCTGGCCGATTAGCACTTCGATGTTGATGTTTGGGTCATCACCAGCACAAGCCGAAACTGCTCGCAAACGATTTATGTAGCCGTGGTGGTCGGCACCCAATAGGTAGATGCAACGGTCAAATCCACGATCCCGTTTATCGACGTAATAAGCAGTATCAGAAGCAAAATATGTGAGCTCGCCATCGTTCTTCACGAGCACTCGATCTTTGTCATCATCGAAGTCTGTTGTGCGGAGCCAGACCGCTCCACCTTCTTCGAACATGTGACCTTCGGCCTTGAGTTTCGCAAAAGCCTTGTCGATCGCATTCGAGTCGTGCAACGAGCGTTCGGAA
>JBIKSQ010000195.1:0-2640 GCA_044348555.1 Candidatus Nanopelagicales bacterium
AATCCATCAGCCGCTTTGCGATGTCATCGACAGTTACGCCGCTGATCTTGGTGATCTCGCGCAGATCGAGAATACATTCGTGCGCCACCAAGCCATTTGCTCCGGTGTAGAGAACCGGAAAATCGTTCTGCAATTTTCGAGCGATGTAGTTGGCCGAAAGAATCGCAACCTGGGTGGCGTGCATTAATCCCGCGCCACCCATCAAGCGAATGTATGCCCAGCTAATCGGCAAAATGCTGGCTGAGCCAAAAGGAGCGGCCGAAATTGGCCCTGGGCCAGTTGCTGGTCCTGCCAACACATCCATTGGGTGGTTAGGCAAGAAAGGTGCCAAGTGAGCTCGGGCAATTACTGGTCCAACTCCTGGGCCGCCACCACCATGTGGAATACAGAAAGTCTTATGCAGATTCAAGTGCGATACATCTGCGCCAAATTTTCCAGGTTGGGCTAAACCAACCAACGCATTTAAATTCGCACCATCAACATAGACCTGTCCACCCGCATCATGAATAAGTGCGCAGATGCGTGAGATCTCAACTTCAAAAACACCATGGGTTGATGGATAAGTAACCATCAACGCAGCCACTTCCCCACTATGTGCCGCGATCTTGGCTTCGAGATCGGCAATGCTTACATTTCCCTCGGCATCGCATTCAATTACAACAACTTTCATTCCCGCCATAACCGCACTGGCGGCATTCGTGCCATGTGCACTTGATGGAATCAAACAAATCTTGCGGGCCTGATCGCCGCGAGAATCGTGATAATTACGAATTGCAAGGAGCCCAGCAAACTCCCCCTGGCTACCAGCATTTGGCTGCAATGACACTGCGTCGTAACCAGTAATTGCAACTAACCAATCACTTAACTCTTTGATCAACTGACGTGAACCAGCAGTTTGCTCAGCTGGTGCAAATGGATGCAGGCTAGAAAATTCTGGCCATGTTACAGCTTCCATTTCAGTGGCTGCATTTAACTTCATGGTGCACGAGCCCAGCGGAATCATGGTGCGATCAAGTGCCAAGTCGCGATCAGCCAAGGTGCGCAGATATCGCATCATGGAAGTTTCAGAACGGTTGGTTGAAAAGATCGGGTGTGTTAAGTAAGAACTCTTGCGGGCGTTGCTGATGGCAACTTCGCGGGCCGGTGCTGAGATGTTTACGCCAAAGATCTGACCGATCCGAGTTAGGTGCTCTGCGGTAATTGTTTCGTCGAATGAAATGCCGACAACATTTGCCGAGACATCACGCAAGTTAATCCGCAGTGATCTGGCGGTGCGATGGATTAACGCCGCGTCCTTTACTTCAATCAAAATTGTGTCGAAGAAATTCTTCGTCAAAACTTTGTGATCACTGGATTGCAACGCCTTAGCGAACGAATCAGTTTGGGCGTGAACTCGATTTGCAATAACTTTCAAACCATCGGCACCATGCCACATGGCATAAAACGCACTCATGACTGCCAACAAAACCTGTGCGGTACAAATATTGCTGGTCGCCTTATCGCGCCTGATGTGCTGTTCGCGAGTTTGCAAAGCTAACCGGAAAGCTGGATTGCCATGCGCATCAAGACTCTGGCCAATTAGACGACCAGGAAGAGAACGTTCTAAACCATTGCGAACCGCCATGAAGCCAGCGTGTGGTCCACCAAATCCCATAGGAACACCGAAACGTTGCGCCGAACCAACTGCGATATCAGCACCCCACTCCCCTGGTGCTGCGAGCAAAGTCAGCGCGAGTAAATCTGTTGCTGCGATTAGCAATGCGTTGCGTTCATGTGCCCAAGCAGCGAGAGCTGAGTAATCTAAAATTTCGCCGTTGGTATTTGGATACTGAACTAACACTCCGAATACTTCCTGGTTTGCGATGTTTGTAAGCGGTTCACTTGGATCAAACTCAACGATCTCAATTGCAAGTGGCTTAGCTCGAGTTGCAACTACGGCCTTTGTTTGTGGATGTAAGAACTTATCAACTAAGAACACGGCTGAATCAGCGCCACTGAACACACGACGAGCAAGCGTCATTGCTTCAGCCGCAGCTGTTCCTTCATCTAACATCGAGGCATTGGCAATTGGTAACGCAGTTAAATCACAGACTGCAGTTTGAAATGCAAAAAGAGCTTCTAATCGACCTTGAGATATCTCTGGTTGGTAAGGGGTGTACGCCGTATACCAAGCAGGATTTTCTAATACGTTTCGCAAAATTACCGCTGGTGTAATTGTTCCGTAATAACCAGTTCCGATAAATGAATCAAATACTTGATTCTGTGTAGCTAGTTTGCGAAGTTCAGCTACGGTCTCAACTTCTGAAAGAGCCTCGGGCAATACATCGGCTAAGCGCTGCCCCATTGCAATATTTTCTGGAACAACTGATTTAATAAATGAATCTAGATCTGCAAATCCGAGTTCGTGCAACATCGTTGCCTCTTGTTCAAGCGAGGGCCCAATGTGGCGTGACTCAAAATTCTCGTGCGTGCTCATGCAAATCCACCTTAAGTATCTGATTAAAAGTTTAGAAACCTTCAATCAACTGATCAGCGATCAGTAAGGTGAGCAGAATACGGGCGATTAAGCGCCTTTGCGCGCCCGACGTTGCGATAGCTCGTCGTTATTTTCGCCACCGACGATTTGACCATTAACCTCAC
>JBIKSQ010000033.1:0-10984 GCA_044348555.1 Candidatus Nanopelagicales bacterium
CGTAGTCACGCGCACAGAAAACTAGAACATTCTCGTCATGGAATGCAACCAAATCAATCGGCTTTCCTTCTGCATGTTCAATTGCATTTGAAACCAGGTTTCGAACAATGCGTTCGATTCGACGAAAGTCCGCTGTAATCACTTTTTCTTTGAGCCCAACTTCATGTATCCGAACTACAAGTTGGTTATCTCGCAGCACTGGAGACAAGTCCTCAATCACTTTGTTCAGGATGCTCTCAAAATATAAATCAGTTGCTTCGATTTTTGCCGACCCTGCATCTATGCGAGAAATCTCAAGCAAATCATTTAGCAGAATTTCAAATCTTTCAGATTGTTGTTGCAGTAACTCAACCGCTCGCTCGCTTGCAGGATCAAAATCAGTTTTTGTTGCATACAACAACTCTGATGCCATTCGGATTGTTGTCAGTGGAGTACGCAGTTCATGCGAAACATCTGAAACGAATCTCTGCTGCACTCGCGATAGAGATTCGAGTCTTCTGATCTGCTCCTGCATACCGGCTGCCATTGAGTTAAACGAAGACGCCAGCACCGCTAAATCATCTTGGCCCTTGATTGCAATTCGTTCAGTCAAGCGTCCTGCTTTTAATCGCTGAGCTGATTCAGCAGCACTTCGAATTGGACGAACAACTTGATTCGTCAAAAGCAGTGCGATTCCGATGATTGCGAAAATCATGAATACTGCAGCGATAAACACCGCTTGTCTGGTCAAACCCAACATCTGAACTTGTTGTTCAAATGGGAATACTTGATACAGCTCATAATCACCCGCCCCGGGTAATTGGATTGGAGCTCCGACAATCACACCTGGCTGGGAAGTTCCATCAAGGTAAACCAGTTCGCCAATCTGCCAAACCATGGCTTGATCGTTGGTGATTCTGGTTCTGATTGCTTCGGTGATAGTTTCGTCAGAGATGTCATTCGTGCCTCGCTCAGGCCTGCCAACTAACGAGACATCGCTCGCGGCCAACAAGAGCACTTCGTAATCTCCGAGACTTCCACCTGGAGCTGCAACTGCAGTCAAGACTGCATCCACCATCGCGCTTCTGTCAGAGCTGGATTCGGCAAATGGAAAAGAGTTCACAACTTGTTGAGCCACGAACAGACCGTCTCGAGCCTTTTGCACTGCAGATTCAGTTCGATCGACCACCAGTCCATCTCGAACCTGTGTCAATGCGATAGAGCTAACGGCGAATGCGACAAAAAGAGCTAAAAGAACAGTGCTAAACAGCACTCTAAATGTAAGTGAGGTTCTCCACTTTGAACTGAGTGTTTTTATTGGCAGAAAGAGCCGCTCCGATAAGGCCATTACTCCGCGGCTTTGTAGCCAACCCCACGCACGGTCAAGATGATTTCTGGATTCTCGGGATCATGTTCAATTTTTGAACGAAGTCTTTGGATGTGCACGTTTACAAGCCGCGTGTCGTCGGTTGATTGGTATCCCCAAACATCCGTGAGAATTCGGTCTCGTTGGAAAACCACACCAGGGTTTGAAGCAAAAAACTTTAACAATTTAAACTCGGTAGAAGTAAGAATTATCTCCACTCCATCGCGTGTAACTAGATGGCCTTTTGTATCAATCACAATATCTTTGATTGCTACTGGATGATTTTCATGTTTACGCAATCGTGCCCGAATCCGAGCCAACAGAACTCTTGGTGGGTACGGCTTAGTCAGGTAGTCATCTGCCCCACTACTTTCAAGACCACGCACGATGTCTTCGGTTTCGGTTTTTGCCGTCACCATGATGATCGGAACATCGGACTCTTGCCGGATGTCACGGGCGACCTCAAAACCATTTTTTCCTGGGAGCATCACATCGAGCAAGATTAAGTCTGGCTTGGAATCTCTGAAAACCTGTAGGGCGGTATCCCCTCGAGCACAAAGTACGGTCTCGAAACCGTTGGTCTTTAGAACCAGTTCAACCGTGCTCGCTAGAGCAAGGTCGTCTTCAACAACCAGTATTTTCTGCGCCATGGTGCCATTTTCGCACTTAATGACACGTTTTCGCCAACAGCAGGTATTTTTGAGCCATGACAAAGCATGAATGGTCCCAAGAACAACCACCAGAGTGGCAGCCGAACACCCCTGAATTGCCTCCAGCGCCACCGCTAAACGGTAATCCTGAACCTAGCAACGAAGCTGTAGCCAAAGGATTTGGAGGCGTGATATCGGACTCTTGGAATTTTGTTTCGACAAACGGCAGATACTCCTTCATCCGGGCAATCTCAGCCTTTGCTTTGATTATTGCAGTAAGCCTGTCAATCATTTGGGTTGCAGGAAGTTTCTTTGTATACGACGAAGCATTTGTGAAAGCTCTTAACGGTGGAGGGGTAACTACCTCGGCTGACAACATAATCGACTTCTCTGAAATCCTGAACATCGCAGTTTTCGTCATGCTCATCTCATTCGGTGCGGCTGTTGTTCAATTTTGGTTCACTGCAATTCTCACAGCCCGCTTTCGCAATCCTGAAGCAACTGGAGCAAACGGCTGGCTGAGGTTACTCACCACAAACTTACTTTTTGGTGCATTCGTTATTGCAGCGCTGGCCATTCCAGTCTTGGCAATCGCCACAATCGAGAACCCAGCCATCAATTCATTTGGGGTTTTCAGCCTTTTAGCAATGCTTGGTTTGTTGTTTTTTATTGCAATCGGACTAATCCCACTGACAGGTGTGGTTTTGGTTGAAGGATTAAGCGGAGTTCCAGCACTTAAACGTTCCCTTGAGTTATCACGTGGTTATCGTTTTCGGATGCTCCTACCGCTTGTTACCGTGACTCTGGGTGCATCAATCGCAACTTCTGCGATTACCCAGTTTGGAGTTTTGTTCGATTCCAGCATTACTGCAGCCCTAGTCGCATTTGCTGTCACGAATGCAGCCAGCATTTCTTTGGGGACAATTTTTAGCACAGCGGTTGCGATTGCGATTTATCAGAATCAGATTCGCTTACCTCGAAAATAGCAAAATAAAAATGGGCCGCGATTTCGTCGCGGCCCATTTGTTTAGGTATTTGTTTAGTAGCGGTAGTGATCTGGTTTGAATGGACCAGCCTGATCAAGTCCCATGTACGCGGCTTGATCTGTAGTCAATTCAGTCAGCTCAACACCTAGTGCGTCGAGGTGCAAACGAGCAACCTTTTCATCTAGGTGCTTTGGAAGTGTGTAAACGCCAACTGGGTACTCATCGCGCTTTGTGAACAACTCAATCTGAGCCAACACCTGGTTGGTGAATGAGTTGGACATTACGAACGATGGGTGGCCTGTCGCGTTGCCTAGGTTCAGCAAGCGCCCTTCAGAAAGCAGAATGATGCTGTGACCATCTGCAAAACGCCACTCATCAACCTGTGGCTTGATGTTTAGTCGAGTTACACCAGGTACCTTTGCCAAGCCGGTGATATCGATTTCATTATCGAAGTGACCGATGTTTCCAACGATTGCCTGATGCTTCATCTTCTGCATGTGAGCAGCCGTGATCACGTCTTTGCAGCCGGTTGCGGTGATGAAAATGTCTGCAGTTTCCAGAACAGTTTCGATACGCGCGACCTGGTAGCCATCCATTGCCGCCTGAAGCGCGCAGATTGGATCAACTTCGGTGATAACAACGCGAGCGCCTTGGCCGCGAAGTGACTCAGCTGAGCCCTTGCCAACATCTCCGTAGCCAAATACAACCGCAACCTTGCCACCAATTAGTGTGTCGGTTGCTCGGTTGATGCCATCGATAAGTGAGTGACGGCAACCATATTTGTTATCGAACTTTGTCTTGGTGACAGAATCGTTTACGTTGATTGCTGGGAACTGCAGGGTCTGGTCGCGGAACATTTCGTAGAGACGGTGAACACCGGTTGTGGTTTCTTCACTCACTCCGATGATTCCAGCTGCGATGTTTGTCCAGCGATCTTTGGATTCGGTAAGTGAACGAGTCAATACCGAAAGAATGACCGCAAACTCTTCGCTTGTGTCAGCTGTTGGTGCTGGAACGGAACCGGCTAGTTCGTATTCCCGACCTTTGTGAACGAGCAGAGTTGCATCTCCACCGTCGTCAAGAATCATGTTTGGTCCGCTGCCATCTGGCCACTGCAGGATGCGCTCGGTGCACCACCAGTATTCCTGGAGGGTTTCGCCCTTCCATGCAAATACTGGGATTCCCTTTGGCTCTGCAGCAGTGCCTTCAGTGCCAACCACGATTGCAGCTGCTGCGTGATCCTGGGTTGAGAAGATGTTGCAGGATGCCCAACGGACATCTGCACCTAACTCAACCAGAGTCTCGATTAGTACTGCTGTCTGAATCGTCATGTGCAATGAGCCCGCAATGCGCGCTCCCTTTAGTGGCTTAGTTGCGCCAAACTCGCGGCGCATTGCCATTAGGCCTGGCATTTCGTTCTCGGCTAGGCGAATCTCGTGACGGCCGAAATCTGCCAAAGACAAATCTGCAACCGCGTATTCCAAACCGAAATCAACTGCATCCGCTGGTGCGACGTGCACCTTGATAGCGCTGTTTTCAACAACGTCAATAGACATTAAAACTCCATTTTGACTTGTTGCGACAAACAGCTCGAGGCTTCGATAGTTCGCCAACATTAGGACCGCCGATTGCGGCTCGCAGCCCGTAGTTTAAGGGTTTACTTGATTTTTGCCATTCCGGGCTGATAAATGTCGGGTTCGATAAAGACATATTTGGCGCTTGGAACACTTAATCGAATCTGTATTTCGCACTGATCAATCAGGGCTGCTAGTTCTGAGGCGGATTTGGAGCCATCCACACCGACCTTTACTGCCACCAAAATTTCATCTGGACCGACATAAAGCGTGCGCAAATGAATCAGCTCTTTTGTGAGTTCAGAATTCAAAATGGCTTTTTCAATGGCTTTCTGGTCTTCTTCTAACGCTGATTCGCCTACCAACATGCCGCTCATCTCGATTGCCAAGATGATGGCAATCACGACGAGTAGGACACCGACGCTGAGCGCGCCAACACCATCCCACCGGGCGTCTTCCGTAATTGTTGCCATCGACACACCGCCAAAAGCGAAAACCAATCCAGTCAACGCGCCGATGTCTTCTAACAAGATAACCGGTAGTTCAGGTTGTCGAGCCGCCTTGATGAACTGCCAAAGAGATCGGCGACCACGAACTGCGTTCGCTTCTTTGAGCGCAGTTCGGAGAGAAAAAGACTCAAGCACGATTGCAATCGCCAATACCGTGAAGGGCACGATTGGGTTGCTCAGTGGTTCTGGATGTTGAAACTTATGCAATCCCTCGTAAAGCGAGAACAATCCACCAACCGAAAACAAAACAATCGCCACAATGAATGCGTAGACATATCTAATTCGACCATAGCCAAACTGGTGTTCGGCTGAGATTGGCACCTTTGCACGTTTGCTACCGACCAAAAGCAAAACTTGGTTTCCGGCATCTGCAACAGAGTGAACTGCTTCGGTCAACATCGAAGATGAACCAGAAACGAAGAATGCTACAAACTTTGCGATTGCAATTCCCGTGTTGGCAATCAACGCTGCGATGACGGCTTTGATGCCGCCTTCAGTGCTCACGCTTGAAGCCGAGCTTTTAGTTCTGCAATCGGCCCAATCGGGCTTGGATCAATATTTTGCACGAGCCCGGCATAAACGCTCGCCCAATCTGTGAGGGCAATTAAGTATGCAAGTCGATGGACGATTTGAGTCCCCTTGGTATCAACCTGCGTAACCGGCACATCTCGCTGTGTTGCGATTTCAGTAACAATTTCTGCTCTACGCGCCATCTGAGGATGCTCAACCGAATCACGCAGCAGGATTAAGCGAAACTTACGCTCAGAGGATTGGTTCGCAAACGGATCAACCGCTCCCGCATATGGGCCATCAAGAACAACAACTTGATTGTGTTGAGACTCGGGAATCTCACCATGAATTGCTGGAAGTTTTGCGTTCTCTGCTAGTTGGGAAATAACTCGGTAACTAGCAACTGGGCCAACTTCTCCGGTTCCCCAAATCATTGGTAGCGAATCTGCAAACTGCAACGCCAAAATCTTTGCTGGATTTTCAGCAGTTTCAAGTTCGACCGCACAAAGCGCTCCAACCTCATCGGTGATATCTGCCGCCCGCGCCAAATCCGCATCACCCACGCGGACAACACCTAGCGCATTTCCGATCCGCAAAAGTGGAGTGAGCAACGTCCACATTGAGGCTCGCGGCATTTGACCTCGGGCATCTACATAAACAACATCTGCACCTTTGACTCGTTCAACGAATCGAGCCAACTCTGAATCCTTCGAGGTGATTGCAGCTAAACGACAACCCCGTCGAGCTGCTTCTTGAGCCGCTGCAATTGTTTCTTCGGTTCCACCTGAACAGGACAACGAAATCACTAAGTCATCGGCGCCAACCCAAGCTGGCAACCCATACCCGCGTGAGGAAACCACTGGAATCGGTGAGCCAGTGTTGGCCAATGCTTCCAAAATCTGTCCCGAAATTCCGGAACCGCCCATTCCCGTTACGACCACACTTCGAGGCTTACCAGATGCTGCGATATTCCGAATAACCGAAAGATCATTTTCTTCAAGGGCGCGACGGATTTGGGCGCCAGCACTGGCGGTTGCAGCCAACATGTTGGCTGAATCAATTTCCAACATTTGCTTTACATCGTCCAAGATGTTCTCGTTAAGCATTGTCTCCCCCAGTTGGCAACAAGACTGGAATCCCATTTTTTACTGCAAACTTTTGGTTACAACAAGTACTTCTAAGCTCGCCACCATCGACCAACAACTTGCCATGTGAAGCGCAGGGGCAGGCTAACTTCTCAAGCAAAAGTTCAGAGATTTTCATTTAACCTCGAATCACGCTTAGAACTTCGGCCACTAAATCTTCAACCTTGGCGCTCGTTCGGGCTTCAACATTAAGTCGCAACAACGGTTCAGTATTACTCGCTCGCACGTTGAACCACCAGTCTGCTGATGAAACAGTTAGACCATCTAATTCATCCAAGGACAATTCAGATTTTCCGCCATAAATGTCACGCAATTTATTCATGACCGCTTTGGCATCGGCTACGGTCGAGTTGATTTCACCACTTTCGATGTATCGCTGGTAAGGCGCAAGCAGTTCCGAAAGCGTGGTGCTTTGCGAAGTCTCGCCAAGCGCTGCAAGTGTGTGTAGGGCAGCCAACATTCCAGAATCAGCCCGCCAAAAATCTCTGAAGTAAAAGTGACCTGAATGTTCTCCACCAAACACCGCGTTGGTTTCAGCCATGGTGGCCTTGATGTATGAATGGCCAACTCGAGTACGAACTGGAGTGCCACCGTTTTCGGTCACAATTTCTTTAACTGCCCACGACGTAATCAAGTTATGAATAATCACTGATCCAGGGAATTTTTTTAGCTCTCGATCTGCAATCAGTGCCGTCAAAATTGAAGGAGAAACAATCCCTCCCTTTTCATCTACAACAAAGCAACGATCTGCATCTCCATCGAACGCCAACCCAATGTCTGCAGATTGTTTCAGAACCTCAGCCTGCAAGTCTCTTAAGTTTTCTGGGTCGATTGGATTTGCTTCATGGTTTGGAAAACTACCATCTAACTCGAAGTACATTGGGACGATATCTAATGGCAATCCCTGCAGAACTGCTGGAACTGTGAACCCACCCATACCGTTGCCCGCATCAACCACAACTTTGAGTGGTCGAATGCCACTCAAGTCCACCAACTTCAACAAGTACCGTGCGTACTCCGCCACCAGATCCTGAGAAGATTCTGTTCCTTGGGCTCCCGCGTAATTTGATGTAAACCCCTCTGTAATCAAGGCTTTGATTTCACCTAAACCAGATTCTTGGCCAACCGGTGCAGCACCTGACTTGCAAAGTTTGATGCCGTTGTATTGGGCGGGATTGTGACTGGCAGTGAACATCGCACCCGGTAAGTTCAAATGGCCTGAGGCAAAATACAAAGCGTCAGTAGATGCCAAGCCAATCTGAATGACATCGACACCCTGTGACATAACTCCATCTGTAAAAGCAGCAACCAACTCTGGACCACTTGGGCGCATATCGTGACCAATCACAACAGCTCCTGGTCCACCGTCAGACTTTCGTAAACCAAGTACCTCAACGAATGCAACACCTACCTCACGCGAAAGTTCAGCGTTTAGCTGTTCTGGGTAGGTTCCGCGAATGTCGTAGGCCTTGATGATTTGATCTAGATTGCGCATGGGAACAGCCTACTTGCGCATCGACATAGGACTGGAAAAGCCTAGGAATTATCTGGGACTACGCGCAGATGTGATGTTCGAGCTGCAGGAGCCGCAGGAACTGTCGGCAAAGGAATCGTCTCATTAACAGCGCTGGCTGCAGTAGCACCAAGCCGAACCAAATCCCAACCGCTTGGCGCCACCATTTTCGCGCTGTGCATGGCACATAGGTCGTAGCAGTGTGGTTCTGGGAATGTGGCAAGTGGACCTAGCACTACGGTGCAATCCGCATAGACGTAGGTCAAAGTAGAAATCGCAAGGCTTGGACACATGGGACGTGAACAATTCCGCACAATCGACATGGTCAAACGCTAGCCCGAGTTCAACCGAAAACGGGGAGGACACGAACTACGGTTGAACTAATTCCAACTTTGCGCCCGGTACCACCTGTGCACTTAAGGTCCTTAGCTGCATGGCTGAACTCAAGTTCACACCTTGAATTTCACGCTCCACCCAAACCGTCAGTGCAATTGGTTTAGTCGTTTCAAAATGCACGCTCGCTGCCGCTGGAATCGATCGAGATGGCTCCCAATTAAAGAAACCGTTTGAGCTCAACTGCACAGAATCACTCCAAATCAACTCAGTGCCCAAGCGAACATTGATTCTGAGTTCAGTTCCTGACTGTGTGTATCCAGCGAGCGAAAAATCAGAAAGTGATTCAGGCATTACGGCAACACTCTTTGAAGTGACTTCATCCTGAGCAGAGAGAATTTCGAGATCAGTAAAGCCTTGGCGCGAGACTTTTTGGCTCAAAGCAGCGACAACAGGTTGGTTTGACTGGATGACAAATGTGATCGAGTTCGAGCCAACCGCTGAAGTGATATCTGTTTCGCGAGTGGTTCCAGCAGGAATCAAGATCTCATCCCAGTCCGCAAGATCAATTGCCCCATCAGCGTTCACAGCCTGGACAGTAACAATCGCATCTGCATCGAAAGCTGATACCTGTAATTTATTGAGGGTTGAGCCGCTAACAACACCAGCAATAACCAAACGAGTTGCTGGCTTATCCATTCCTCGATTTACAGCGAATCCCTCCGAAACTCTTACGCCGAATTTACGAGCCTGAATTTGGGCCGCCAATCTTCCTTCTTCAGCCTCAACGCGAAGCGTTACCGCACTCTCACCTGGCACGACCGAAGTTAAGTCAATTTCAATCAAACTTTCGGCAGGAATTGAAACTCTCTCAAACTCAGTGATAACAAATTTACCGGCTGGCGTAAAGGCAGATAACTTGGCAACCACGGGTTGCTGATCGGCATTTACCAGAACAAGATTCTGTTGAAAACCTGCTGTTGTTTCAATCGCAGAAAACCATCGCTCAGTAACTAAGTTTTGACAATCAGTGTGTGCCAATCCGCGCAAGTTGGGGGAATCAAAACGAGTCAGAATTGTGCCTACCAAGTTTTGTGAACTTGTTCCAGAGCTTTGGACGCGAACATAGTTCTGATTTGTTAGATTCTGATTCAAACGGATGTTTGGTTGCAGGGTTACGGTTTTTCCCAAATAATCGATTGAAACTTCTTCTGCCGAATCATCAGCAGCATTCAATAACGACAGTTTCGACGCATTTGCTTCGGTGGAACTCTGCCAAGGAATACAAACCTGATCTGTGACAACATTTTCATCAATAGTGGCCACCAGGTTGCTACGAATCGAGTCGGCCCCGGATACTAAGAATGAAATCAGCAAAATCAAGACGCTAATGAACACAAGTGGTGCCCGCATGAATTGCGCACGGGTATATTTCTTAAACTTATCAATCGGGACATTCAGTCGGTTATTCATTCAGACATCCATTCATCTCGATAGATATGACGTCTTCTTGGTGCAATCATCACCAGTGCAACCCCAATTGTGAACCAGGAAATCAACAAAATGCTCAACCGGCTTTCATTGAAATAAGCGACCTCTAGTTCACCGTTTGCACCAACCGGAATCACCCAACTTTGCAGATCCCCAGATTGCGGTTTGAGTCGAACCCCACCAAGCACTGCATTCCAGCTCGCCGAACTGCGTTCGGCTAGTTTGAGATATCGAACTTCCTCGGAAGGCCCGACAACACCCTTAACATCCAAAATGATCTTTTGGGTATCAAACTGCGCAATCCCGAGTTCTAATCCTGTACTTCCAACAACGTTAACTCTGGCTGGAACGGTGATTGCCCGCCACACATTCAACAGTTTTGGATTTCTAGCGGTGATTACTCGTTCTAGGTTGCCGCGACTGGAAACGAAAGTCTCGATCTCATCACCAAAGGGTGTAGCGATATATCCAATTCCTAAATCTAAAAGTGGATCTTCCAGCCCACTGGTGCTTTGGGTAAGCCAATTGAGAACTCTTTCGGCTAAGAGATTTTCAGCATCTCTTGCTTGTACTTCAGCATCAGCAAAAGTAGGTGCTCTACCATCCATAATCCAAGCTCGGACGGTTCCGGATTCTCCAGATTCGATATACAAAGTCCGAAGCCGTAAGTCTTCAGTGAACCCTCTTAGAACTTCAGCATCGATAGGGTCTCGAGCTTGAAGCCGATGCTCAATCGACAGTTGGTTTGCTGCGTAGACACTGGCCACAGGTATCAGACTGATGGTGCCAACGATTCCAATGGTCACAAGTTGTCGCCAACCAAAGTTGGAGCGCTGCAACTTCAAAGATACGTAGCTTGCTGCGCTTGCCAGGGAAATCACTAGTAGTCCGAACAAAATTGCAGAAAGCATTACGAGCGAACTTTGCA
>JBIKSQ010000196.1:0-2612 GCA_044348555.1 Candidatus Nanopelagicales bacterium
TAGCGGTCCATAAAACCTGTGTGCCCATGCGAACTCACTGGAAAGCACAGCAAGCCCGAGAAAAATGGCAACCCAGCCTGGTCCTGGTAGAACCAGCATCGCGATTCCCGCAATCACAATCGTGAAACCGACCAGCAAAACACTGGCTCGCCAAACCGCGTTCGTGACCGGCCGCCGTCTTGCCCAGGCGCGCATTCGGAGGTGTGGTGGAAGCACCGCCTCCATGGCATCTTCTACTTCTTCAACAAAATCCTCAGCCAGGTCTTCAATCTTTTCAGATAAAGACTCATGCTCCTCAGGGTCAATATTTGGATTTCGCGATTCCGATTCAGCCATTAGCTCCACTCCTTCGCGATTGCATTCGAATAACTCTCAATTAGGGTTGCAAAGAGTGTATTACTAGTTTCAAAACTAACAGACTCGAAAATTGAAACTGGCTGTAAATTCCGAGTTGATGAAGTTAGGAAAAGTAGATCGGCTTGGAGCATCTCGTCGTGCGTTATCAAAGTCTCCAAAATCCAGGGGCAGACCTCAAGCAGTACCTGTCGAGTAATGCCACCAAGCCCCCCCGCGGACAATGGTGGGGTTAAGACTTTGTCCCCTGCTATCAAAAATATATTAGAGCTGGTCCCCTCTGCTAAAAATCCATTTTCATTAAATAGCGCAGCTTCATCAAATCCTGCAGCCACGGCCTGGTTGAGCGCAACCACGTTTTCCATATAAGAAGTTGATTTCACCTGAGTCAAAGTTGACTTACTAAATTTGATTACCGAGGAACCCATAAGCCTTGAGGCGGCACTCCAAGGTTTAGATTCATTCCAGATTACAACCAGTGACCATCCAGATCCACGCAAACTTCCAAGCTCGCCACTTCCAGAAGTCCAAGTAATCCGCAGTCGGCCTTGGTTGCACGATTGAAACTCTGGATTTGCCTTTAGTGCATTCAGCGCATCGTGAATGGCGACCTCATTTGGAACACTCAACCCAACGGCTTGTGCTGATTCACTCAACCGCTTTAGGTGCCGATCTAAACTGAGAAACTTTCCGTTGCTGGTCTGGATAGTTTCGAATACCCCATCACCAACCGTGAAACCGTGATCTAAAACTGATATTGCAAGTGATTCAACTCGATCTGAAACATTAGTCTGCACCGAACTCCACATGTCAGCCACTTACTCCTGATGCAATTTTGATTAATCGAGCAGCCTTCAATTCAGTCTCTAGCCATTCAGCAGCTGGTGAACTTCCCCAAGTAATGCCAGCACCAGTACCAAATTTGATTTCATCGCCAGATCGCCAAAATGTGCGAATCGCAACCGATAGTTCGGCTATTTGATTATCAGCATCCACAATCCCGAGGGTTCCACAATAAATGTTTCGCTCTGCTTCTACTTCAGAAATGATTTGTAGCGCTGAACTTTTTGGTGCACCAGTAACAGAACCCGGTGGAAACGTGGCTGAAAGAATCTCACTCCAAGAAACATCTTTTTTCAGTCTTCCCGCAACCGTTGTAACCAGATGTGAGATACCTGGAATCTCATGACGCTCTAAAAATTGCGGAACATGAATACTTGCGACTTCACAAACCATAGACAAATCATTTCTGACCAAATCAACAATCATGACGTTTTCGCTGATGTCTTTCTCTAGGAATTCAACTGCTGTAGGAGCAGTTCCTTTGATTGGTGAAGAGATGATTTGGTTTTTGGTCCGCTGTAAAAACAATTCAGGAGAAGCGCTAATTATTTCTACAGTTTCGGGCAACCCATAGGCAACAAGTCTTGGATCATTAACTCGCAAGTAAGCGGCCATGGAAGCTGGGTGTCGATGCAGAATTGTTCGGTACAGCGCAAGCGAGTCGGACTCATCACCCACAGGCCACTGTGCTGAAAGCCGCCTGCAAATATTCACTTCGTAAACATCACCAGCAGCTATTCGACTCTTTGCGCTCTCGACTGCATCAACATACTGCTGCTCATTGAAGTCAGATGTCCAAACAGAGGGGCCTGCCCAGTTTCCATGTTCAGGAGCGTTGGTTGACCAATTCTCGAATTTAAAGGCCAGCACTGGCCCCTCAAACCAACCAGCAACAAACCATTTTCCTGAAGTATCAAGCACACCTAGGTCATCTGTGATGACTGATAGCGATGTTCCAAAGCTTGAACCAAAGGCGGCAACGTTGACTGACACGCTCCAACCCTAGCCAATATGACTTTTTCTGCCTCGATAATTCGATACGCATCGATTGACCCCGGGTTGGGAACTTTGCCCGCATTGCGCTAATCTCCCGCCTCGTACTTCAGTTATGAATTACATGCGGATGTAGCGCAGTTGGTAGCGCATCACCTTGCCAAGGTGAATGTCGCGGGTTCGAGTCCCGTCATCCGCTCGGCGCAGGTCTCTGGCCTCGCGGTGGAGTGGCCGAGAGGCGAGGCAAGGGACTGCAAATCCCTGTACACGGGTTCAAATCCCGTCTCCACCTCTTGTTTAACTCAATACGGTCGATTGGCGCAGTTGGTTAGCGCGCTTCCTTGACATGGAAGAGGTCACAGGTTCGAATCCTGTATCGACCACCAGAGCAATTGATCACATTTCTAGACAACGAAAATGGG
>JBIKSQ010000197.1:0-2598 GCA_044348555.1 Candidatus Nanopelagicales bacterium
ACCTGTGTGCGCGATGTTCTCAAACTCGTTGACGATTGCATCGAGCAATTCCCCAGTTCCGCGTCCATGTAAAGCGCTGACCGCAAAAGGTTGTCCAAGACCAAGATTCCAAAGTGCTGCGGCATCTGCTTCGGTGCGCATGTCATCAACTTTGTTTGCGGCCAACACGACTGGCTTTCCGGCTTTGCGGCAAATCCGAATCACGTTTGCATCTGCATCGGTGGCACCAACTTGTGCATCCACAACCAGAACAACCATGTCAGCCATTGAAACCGCAAGCTCGGCCTGGGCTGCTATTTGCGCCGCTATCCCCTTTGCATCAATCTCGTAGCCACCCGTATCAAGCAGCGTGAAATCGTGACCAGTCCACTCAGCATCGTAGGCAACTCGATCTCTGGTTACACCTGGCTTGTCTTCAACCACAGCCTCTCGTCGCCCAATGATTCGGTTGACTAACGTTGATTTGCCAACGTTAGGTCGCCCAATGATTGCAACAACCGGTCGGTTCTTATCCGGTTCTTCGACCTCAAAAAAGTCTGTGAAGCCAATGCTTTGAGCTGCAATTTCGGCAGCAGTCAGTTCGTCTTCATCATCGCTGATTTCCCAATCAACGGATTCCGAGTAATCCACTTACTGCTCCTTGCCCACTGGCGTGAGTTCTGCGAGGTCATATTTCTGAGTTACTTCTGCAACAAAAGACCTCAAGTCAAGCCGTAGTCTCTCAGCCAGACTTTGAATTTGACTAATCTTGAATTTATCAAAACCAGCTACTTCACTGTCTGAATAGACAATCGGCGCACCAACCACAATCACAATCCGACTGCGTGGAAACGGAATCCAGCTGCGTTTTTTGTTGGGCAATCTGCTTCCAAACATAGCAACCGGATAAACCGGGCGATTGCGATGCAACAGCACATATCCAATCCCCGACCTAATCCACTCATAAGTACCAGTGCAACGAGTTCCCTCGGGAAAAATACCAACGCTGTATCCGCTATCTAATGAATTGATTACTTCTTGCAATGCTGAACGGTCGGGACTGTGCCAATCTGTAGGTATTGCACCAGCAGGCTTAATAAAGTAGCCGACAACAGTTTGAAATATCTCGGTTTTGGCCATAACTCGAATTGGTGATTTTGTTGTTAGCAAAATCGTTAAGCCATCTAGCAGACCCGGATGGTTCGAAGCAACAATAGAACCGGGTTTTGGTGGGCCGTCCATATAAACAACGTCTACTTTGTAGAGAATTTTTGTTGTGGCTCGATAGATATTTTGCAGAGTTTGCATCAGCTTAATCAGCAATTCGTTTTGTGACATGAGCCATCAATACATTTAAAACTTCATCAAAATCCAGATCGGTTGTGTCGACCAAAATAGCATCATGCGCCTGCACTAAAGGCGAAATTTCACGACCCATGTCGGCTGCATCCCGATCGTTCAGCATCTGTACATGTGCCGAAAGATCCTCATTCAATTCGGCTGATCTGCGCTCTGCTCGCTTCTCGATTGATGCGGTTAAGAAGAACTTCAAATCAGCATCCGGCAACACAACTGTCCCGATATCGCGACCTTCAAGCACTACCCCAAACCCACTTGCCAAGTAATTTCGTGCCGCTGTGCGCTGCAGTTCAACCGCAAAAGCTCGAACTTCAAACCTAGATGAAACTCTCGAAACTGCCGCCGTAACTTCGGCACTGCGTATTGCATCTGTGACATCCTCACCGTTCAAATAATGATGAGTTGAATCACTAATTTGCGAAGCTCTGTAGTCAATCGAGGCGAGGTTGAATGCAGTTGGATTTCTAAGTTCAAAAAGTGTTATTGACCGATATATGGCTCCGGTATCGATCTGGATGTATCCCAGCCGCTTGGCCAAAGCCGCTGAAACTGAAGACTTTCCTGCCCCAGCTGGACCGTCTATCGCAATAAATAAAGATCGACTCACGATTCGAGCCTACCTAAGCCTCAAACCGAAGCTTCCAGCCCTTGCCGCGTAGTGCCGTCTTGAAGTTTTCGGCTACCGCAGGTAAAACATGGAGCTCGATTATGGCGATTTCTTTACCTAGCGCATGGTCAATTCGAATGTCTTCGATATTGACTCCTTGCTCACCTGCGAACTGAAAGATTGCTCCTAAAGCGCCTGGTTCATCGACAATTTCAATCGGCACGATCGTGTATTCAGCCAGTTTTCCACCGTGTTTTCCTGGAATTCTTTGTCTTTGCTGGTTGCCATTGTCGATAAATTGCTTTACATCTTTAACATTTAAGTTATTTAATGCTTTTTCTAGACCTGTTAACTCGGTTCGGATTTTTTCAATCGCGGCGACAACGTTTTCCCGATTGGAAACCAGAATTTCAGACCAAAGTGAAGAGTCGCTGCCGGCCAGTCTGGTCATATCTTGCAGACCTTGAGCCGAGACCAGTAAATCCGGTTCAGCAACCGTTGATGTGGCGGCCGCTAAAGCCGTAGCCAGCACTTGCGGAGCATGACTGGTTAAAGCTACAACTTGGTCGTGCTGATCAGGCTTCATCTCAATCACGACTGAGCCAAGGCTGGCGATGAAATCCTTTGCCAGTTGAACGGAGTCCTGGCTGGCA
>JBIKSQ010000198.1:0-2585 GCA_044348555.1 Candidatus Nanopelagicales bacterium
GAGGTACCGGCAGTCAAAACAATAATCATTACAACAAAAGTAAATACTGAGTCATCTGGAATTAGGTCTTCATTACATCCTGGGATGAGACGGCCTGGGGTACGAGCAAGAGTCAAAATCGAGGTGCCCTGCAACATCGCTAAACCAATGGTTACGTAGCGGGTGTACTGGGTAATTTTTGCTTGACCTGATGCGCCTTCTTCTTTCAACATTTCTAAACGTGGAATAACCACGGTAAGTAGTTGAAGAATGATGCTAGCCGTGATGTAAGGCATGATGCCGAGAGCGAAAATGCTCAACTGCAATAGAGCGCCACCGCTAAATAGGTTGATCAAACCAAAGACTGGGTTTTCATCAACGTTTGCCACACAAGTCTGTACTGCGGTGTAATCAACGCCTGGGGTCGGGACAACTGAGCCCACCCGGAAGACAGCGATGATGCCGAGCGTGAATAGCAACTTGCGGCGCAAGTCCGGCGTTCTGAACGCGGATGCGAATGCGCTTAAATGCATTTGGAGCTCCTGCTCTCTTTTTTTGCCTAACGCCCCTACACCTGGTTGAGATGTCGGGGCGTCAGACTAGTAGAACCTTGTGTTTCGAAATCAGACTTCGACGGTGGTGCCGCCGGCAGCTGTGATTTTTTCTTTCGCAGAATCTGAGAAAGCGTTAGCAGTGATGGTCACCTTGATGGCGATTTCTCCCTGGCCTAAAACCTTAACCAGTTCGCCCTTACGGACGAGGCCTGCGCGAACCAAATCAACGATTCCGATGGTGCCGCCTTCTGGGAAGTTACGTTCAATCTGTGCAACGTTAACGACCTGGAATTCAACTCGGTTACGGTTGGTGAAGCCCTTCAGCTTTGGTAGGCGCATATGCATAGGCATCTGGCCACCTTCAAATCGTGTTGGAACCTGGTAACGAGCTTTCGTTCCCTTGGTACCACGACCTGCAGTTTTACCTTTGGAAGCCTCACCACGACCCACACGGGTTGGCTTGGTTTTTGCGCCCGCAGCCGGACGTAAATGATGAACCTTGAGTGCCATGATTAATCGATCTCCTCAACCGTGATTAGGTGGGTGACAGCGCGAATCATGCCTCGAAATTCTGGGCGATCTTCTTTGACCACAACATCACCGATGCGCTTAAGACCAAGCGAACGCAAAGTTTCACGCGCTGCTGGCTTTTCGCCAATACCGGACTTCTTCTGAGTTACCTTGAGTGACTTACTCATGATTGAACTCCAGCCTTCGCACGCAACATTGCTGCTGGTGCAACGTGTTCTAGTGGCAAGCCACGACGAGCTGCAACCTGTTCTGGGTTTTCGAGCATCTTGAGAGCTGCAACGGTTGCATGCACAATGTTGATTGCGTTTGACGAACCAAGGCTCTTCGAAAGCACATCGTGGATGCCGGCACATTCAAGAACTGCACGAACTGGTCCACCTGCGATAACACCAGTACCTGGAGCTGCTGGGCGAAGCATTACAACGCCAGCTGCTTTTTCACCCTTGACTGGATGTGGGATGGTCTGCTGAATCCGCGGAACACGGAACATGCTCTTCTTCGCTTCTTCAACTGCTTTCGCAATAGCGGCAGGTACTTCTTTTGCTTTGCCGTAACCGATACCAACCATGCCATCGCCGTCACCAACCACAACAAGTGCGGTGAATGCGAAACGACGGCCACCTTTAACCACCTTAGAAACGCGGTTGATTGTTACAACGCGTTCCATGTAAGGAGATTTTTCAACCTGAGCCGCACGGTCTTCCCGACGACCACGGCGTTCACCGCGAGGTTTATCTTCGCGGTTTTGTTGCTCTGCGTTTGCAATAGCCACTTTTTCTGCCCTTCCGATCGTTTCTTAGAAGACCAAGCCGCCCTCGCGGGCGCCATCGGCCAGGGCCGCAACGCGGCCGGTGTACTTGGAACCGCCACGGTCAAAGACCACAGCTTCAATGCCAGCCGCTTTTGCGCGGTCAGCTACTAGTTTGCCAACTGTGCGTGACTGAGCGGTTTTGTCGCCACCAGTTGCGCGGACGTCTGCTTCCATTGAGGATGCTGACGCAAGAGTGTGACCCTTGATGTCGTCTACAACCTGAACGAATACGTGACGAGTTGAACGGGTTACTACTAGACGCGGACGTGCAGCAGTGCCGTTGATCTTTTTGCGGATGCGGATAGCGCGACGACGCTTGGATACAGACTTTGCTGCGCGACGCTTGCCCCAAGTTGTAATTCCCATTATTTCTTACCTGCCTTACCGGCCTTGCGGCGGATGACTTCACCCTCGTACTTGACACCTTTTGCCTTGTACGGATCAGTCTTACGCAGTTTACGAATCTTCGCTGCAGTCTCACCTACGAGCTGCTTGTCGATTCCTGCAACTGAAAACTTGGTTGGGGATTCCACCGCGAAAGCAATACCAGCTGGAGCTGGAACGATAACTGGGTGGCTAAAGCCAAGTGCGAATTCGAGGTCTGGACCCTTGAGTGCAACGCGGTAACCGGTGCCGGAGAGTTCCATCTTTTTGATGTATCCCTCTGTAACGCCGACGATCATGTTGTTGATCAAAGTGCGAGTTAGACC
>JBIKSQ010000199.1:0-2551 GCA_044348555.1 Candidatus Nanopelagicales bacterium
GTGCAGCTAGCCAGACTCGTGTGGGAGCATTCTTGATCAAGCTGCGGAGCCCTAGGTGCATGGAAATCGCAGCAAGCCAAGGACCCAAAACAAGCAGCCGCTCGACCAAAATCTCAGGGTTAAATGATGTGAGCACGGAAAGCATTGCGAGCAATGCCTGCATGGGATGTGCTGATTCGTAACTACCTATTCCGACTGCATGCCAATCAGACAAAAATTCGGTCCACAGCAGATTCGCTGAAGTTGGAATCACACCAGCGTTCGTTACGAGTTGACTACCTTGAATATTTGGAATTGTTAAAAACGAACCCACCGAAAGCGCGATCAGAGTCAAAAGTGTGCCGGGTCTGCGTAATACTGCACGAAATGCCTCTGCTCGTCCCACATCCGAAACGAACTCGCGGTTGGGAAACAGAAACTCCAGCACTTGGTTCCAAGTGTTCGCAATTCCATTGCCAGTCTCTACAACAAGATGTTGGGCTTGTTCTTTGAAAGTAGGTTTCAATTCTGCAGGAATCGGAACTTCACCTTTTGCTGCATGAAGTCTTTGCGCTGGAAGTGGACTAAAAAACAAACTCAGTGCAGCGCGCCATTCATCCCTTGCGCCTGCCAGATCCTGTAACAACAGATACCCAGCGCCACGTCCAATAGCTGAAAGCAGCATCATGACTAATCGCAGCCAAAGCAGCTTTCGGGGAGATCGGGAAAGCACTAGTTGCATCCCGGCTCGACGATCTAGGTATTGCGTAGTGCCTTTTTCTTTAGCTGGCTTTCGAATCGAACGGGCGGTTGCTGCAACGTGTCGGATGCGAGATCTTGGCACCGCTAAAACTTCGTTGCCAGATTCCCAGACTCGAAGGCAAAACTCTGCATCCACCCGAAAATGTGGAAGATGTGTGGTGAACCCACCTAAAGATTTCCAAACGTCGCGTCGAATCAACATGCCGGCGCTATTAACCACAAGCGCTCGCTCGATATCGTCATGTTGGCCTTGATCGCGCTCTCCGACTTCTAAGCCAGTGAAGCGGGTGCCAATACCAGTAATTTTTGAGCCAATTTCTAGAACATGGTTGGGGTTTTTCCAATCAACCAACTTGGCACCAAAGACCGCAGCTTGAGGGTTGGCATCCGCGGCTCGCAGCAACTCGGCCAGAGCGTGCGCATACGGGGCTGAGTCGTCGTGCAATATCCAAACCCACTCGATAAGTTCGGGATGCTCCGGAAGAGCTGCGATTGCGTTATTAAGCACTTCACCAAGCGAAAGTCCGGCGGGTGAATCTTGCACTTCAAATAACGAAAGCAGACCGGCTCTTGAATCATCTTTGCTGGCACAGTCAACGGCCGCAAAGAAATCCGGCCGGCGAGATTGTGAACCGATTCCGCGGAGGGTGTCAGGCTGCCAAACCTCGCCATTTTTGTTGATTAAAACAACTGAAACATGATGGTGTGACGAAATAGGTGCAAGCACCTCATCTTCTTCGGAAGCTTGCCACCACAGGCTCAAATCGGAGTCCGTCATAGGTGCAACTTAACTCAGGATGGGGAAAACCCCAATCGTGAAGTTAGCCCGTTCTTTTTAACCTGCGACGTTCCCGTTCGGATAAACCGCCCCAAATACCAAAGCGTTCATCCTGATCTAGGGCGTATTCCAAGCATTCGACCCGCACTTCACATGACTGGCAAACTCGCTTTGCTTCACGAGTACTTCCACCTTTTTCAGGGAAGAAAGCTTCAGGGTCAGTCTGTGCGCAGAGCGCCTGTTCGTGCCACTCAGGCATCTGTCCTGGCGGTAGTGAAAGTGCTGACACAAGGTCTCCTTTTAGAAGTATTAGGCAGAATTACAGCGATGTAATTCGATTCCGTCAAGTGGCAACAGGAAAAAGTCCACCTAAAGTGGGTTATTTACGAGGAAAATCGGATTGAATGTTCGGTAATTACTACATTTGGCCAGATTCGATTTTCGCTGAACTCATTATCTGCACCAATCACTGCTGAGTCTGCTACCACTGTTTCGCGCAGGTTGCAGTTACTCCCAATACTTACATCACGCGAAACAATCGAGTTCACGATGATTGCACCTTCACCAATTTCGGCACCGTTCATAACAACTGAACCAATAACTCTGGCACCAGCTTTGATGACAGCATTTTCACCGATCGCACTACCACCAGATATCTCTGCAGTCGGATCTACGGTTGCTGATTCTGCAATCAACGCTTCTCCCACATTCGCAATCAGCGGTGAGCGCCCTTTACCTAAAACTAAATCGCGGGAGCCTTGAGCAAAGGCCAATGGATTTCCCAAATCTAGCCAGTATGCGTCTTCAATGTAGGCAACAACTTTTGCCGACTTTTCCAACAAAGAAGGAAAAGTTTCGCGCTCCACCGAAACAACTTGGTTTGGTGGAATTGAATCAATCACCGAACGTCGGAATACATAACAGCCAGCATTTATTTGGTGCGTAACAATCTCTTCTGGTGTCTGTGGTTTTTCCAGAAACGACAGCACATTTCCCGCTTCATCGGTGGGAACTAAACCGAACGGTCTCGGA
>JBIKSQ010000034.1:0-10580 GCA_044348555.1 Candidatus Nanopelagicales bacterium
ATGGTCTGGTCGATCAAGCGCTGTTCAGTTGCATCGAATCCCATGATTGCTGGGGCGATTTCGTCTTCAATCGCAGCGACCGCTCCTTCGACACCTTTTCCGAGGTACCGAGTGCCACCATCGCGACGTTCACTGGCTTCAAAAGCGCCAGTTGATGCACCTGATGGAACGGCAGCACGAGCGACCGTTAAGTCATCGAGTAAAACTTCTACTTCAACAGTTGGGTTACCGCGGGAATCGAGAATTTCGCGAGCAATTACATTGTCAATGCTGGCCACAGTTTGGCTCCATTTTCAGATCTCAGTGAATAAGAATGGGAGTAATCACACTTGTGCAATTACCTTCGAAGTCTACCCGTTGGCAGGTGGCTGATTTGCCCGGACTTGGGCGATTCGAGCCTCGTCTACCTGAATATTTGCTCTCAACTGCATGGCCGTTGAACGCATTTCGCTTTCGGGGTCTAAACCTTGTGCTCGGAGCGCCGAAATGGCTGCCAGCACCAAATCTGCGGCCGATACGCCATTCATGAGTGCATCTTCTACCGCTGAAGTTGCGCGCATCGGGACCAAATGTGGCCGACCTGCGTTTTCTAGCCGTTGTAGCATTTTTGAGATTTGGGTCAGCGGTGGCAGTGCCACAGGAACACCATCTAAAACACTTGTGCGTTGTTTTTCAGCATTCTTCAATGTCTGCCAATTGGCCTCGACGTCAGCACTCGAATCGACTTCTATTACTTCACCATCGGCGTTTGGAAACACGTGTGGATGCCGACGAATGAGTTTGTCTGAGATACCGTTTGCAACATCATCGATGTTGAAGCCAGCTGGATCTTCTTGTGCAATTCGGGAATGAAAATATATCTGCAATAGCAAATCACCAAGTTCTTCTTGGAGATGCGACAATTCGCCAGAATCGATTGCTTCAATTGTCTCGTAAGTCTCTTCAATCAAATACTGCACCAGTGACTCATGTGTTTGTTCGGCATCCCATGGACAACCATCAGGTGAACGCAACTGATCCATTACTGCAATCAGCCGAATCAGGCCTTCCCCAGTTGGAAGGGAGCTCATGATTACTGCTGCTGCCCGAACAGTGAGTCCAGCAACTCAAGATCTGCAACCGCATCGCCAGCAAGCGGCGTTACATCGATGGTTTCCGGACTCCAAGTACCGTAGCGTGGCGAAATTTCAACAAATTCATCCGCAATTCCGGCAAGGACACCGATTGCGATTTCCAGACCTGCATCCGCATCGCCGCCACCAAGTTTGATTGCTGATTTATCTAGGTTCACGATGGATTCAAAGTAGTCATAAAGAAAACTCGGGGCCACACCGCTTGAGGCCGCAGTGAAGTTCAGAATGTTTTCGCCCCCAAGGGTTTGAATTTGCAAATCTAATTCGGCTTGAACTTCATCTTCGGTTGCTGCTACGTCGAGGTCATCAGCCATTTTCTGAGCAATTTCCGAAAGCACGTAGAAGCGAATGATGACTCGGTTGATGTCTGCCGGATCGTTTACGCCTTCAGATTCAGTTCCTTCGAGAAGTCCAAAAATCTCTGAAGCCATGGCATCCAACTCGGAAACTGACAACCGAGCTTCGTCAACGGTCGCTGCTGCTCCAGCCTGGTTGATGGTTGCACAGCCACTAAGTAAGGCGACAGACAACAACACACCAATAACTTTTGACTTCACAACTACTCCTTCACCGACGGGGCAAGAGGTTGCCCACTGATTGCGCTAAGTACAGTCCAAATCCAATCCAGAAGTTCTCGATCAGAGATTTCTCCACGACCAAGGGTTTTTGGTTTAGGTCGGGGAATTAGCACCGTTCTAGAGGCAAGTTTAATCGTGGACTGCGGATAGAGCCGCGCTAGTCGGACTTGGACACTATCCGGCAGTTCTACAGGTGCGAATCGCACCGAGGGGCCTGCCACCACCATTTCCTTCAGCCCAAGCGGGTGCGCTGCCATCCGAATTTCGGAAACCTCGAGCAAATTTTGGACTTGGATTGGAATCTTGCCGTAGCGGTCCTCCAGCTCACTTTGTACGGCTGCTAAATCGCTGGTCGAGTGTGCATCCGCAATTCGCTTGTACATTTCCAATCGCAAACGTTCGGCCGGTACATAGTTGTGCGGGATGTGTGCATCGAGCGGCATCTCAATCTTCAAATCGCTAACGGTCGTTTCAACTTCACCTTTGAATTCACTTAAAGCTTCGCCAACCAACCGCACATAAAGATCAAAACCGATCTCCGCAATCTGACCACTCTGCTCTCCCCCCAATAGGTTTCCAGAGCCACGAATTTCTAGATCCTTCATTGCCACCTGGATACCTGCACCTAAATCGGTGTGTTGTGCAATTGTGTTGAGGCGTTCATGCGCAGTCTCATTCAAGGGTTTGTCGGCAGGATGTAAGAAGTAGGAATATGCCCGCTCGCGGCCACGACCGACTCGGCCACGTAGTTGATGCAACTGTGACAAACCAAACATGTCTGCGTTTTCTACAATCAAGGTGTTTGCGTTTGGAATGTCCAAACCACTCTCCACAATCGTCGTGGAGACCAACACATCAAACTTTTTATCCCAGAAGTCCAGGATGATTTGCTCGAGCAGATGCTCATTCATTTGTCCGTGCGCAACCACAATCCGAGCTTCTGGAACCAAATCTTGAAGCTTGGATGCTGCCGCATCAATTGATTTCACGCGATTGTGAATGTAAAAAACTTGTCCTTCGCGCAATAGTTCACGGCGAATCGCGGCGGCTACCTGTTTTGAATCGTAGGGCCCAACGTATGTGAGCACTGGATGTCGGTGCTCTGGCGGAGTTGTGATTGTGGACATCTCACGAATTCCAGTGAGGGACATCTCGAGCGTCCGCGGAATCGGGGTTGCCGACATTGTCAACACATCAACATTTGTACGCAAGGCTTTGAGGTGTTCTTTGTGCTCAACCCCAAATCGTTGCTCTTCATCCACGACAACCAAACCCAAATCTTTGAATCTAATATCTTTTGTTAAAAGTTTGTGTGTACCTATAACGATGTCTACTTCACCTGCGGAAACAGCGGCGATTGTCTTCTTAGTCTCAGACTCACTCTGAAAACGTGAGAGCGCGGCCAGGTTCACTGGAAAGTTTGCGTACCTACTCGAGAAAGTCTTGAAGTGTTGTTGCACCAACAAGGTTGTGGGCACTAGCACTGCAACCTGTTTTCCATCTTGGACTGCTTTGAATGCGGCTCGAATTGCTATTTCAGTTTTTCCATAACCAACGTCACCACAAACAATTCGATCCATCGGAACTGAACGCTCCATGTCCCGCTTTACATCTTCAATCACCGTCAACTGATCTGGTGTTTCTACATATTCGAAAGCATCTTCAAGTTCTCGTTGCCAGGGTGTATCTGGACTGAAAGCGAATCCGGGAGCAGCATTTCGAGCTGCATAAAGTTGTACTAACTCGGCTGCAATCTGTCGAACCGCTTTGCGGGCACGAGTTTTGGTTGCAGTCCAATCGCTGCCGCCCATTTTGTGCAGGCTTGGACTATCTCCGCCCACATATTTTGAAACTAGATCTAGTTGTTCGGTTGGAACAAAAAGCCGATCCCCCGGATGACCCCGTTTAGATGCTGCGTACTCAATCACTAGGTATTCACGGGTGCTGCTTCCGACTGTTCGTTGCACCATCTCGACATACTTGCCAACACCGTGCTGCTCATGAACAACAAAGTCTCCAACCTGCAACGTCAATGGATCAATCGCACGTTTTCTTCGGGTCGGTAGTCGGGAATCCAGCCGCGAGCCGTTGCGGTTACCTGAGATATCGGCTTCGGTTAAAACCATCAATTTTGCGTCCGGGTAACTGAACCCGGTTTCAAGAGAAGCTTGGGTTACATATGTGACTCGCTCTAGTAAATCAGCCGGCAGCGACTCGACTCGACTCACTGCAATATCTGCACCAGATAAAGACTCAGTCAGTCGAACGGCTGATCCATGGCCCATCGAAACCACCAGAGCGGTTGCGCCATTTGAGTTTGCACTCAGTAAATCTTTTCTAATCAAATCAATTTCGTTGCGGTAATTCTCGGCCGGGGTGATTGGTAACACAACAGATGAATCATCAAGATCGGGAGAAGTTTGAGGTGTTTGCGTCCACCATTGATGCTTGTTGTTGTTTGAAATTTCGCGCAGGTCTGCAAGCGACCGATAAGAAGCGGCTCCAAGATCGATTGGGGTTTCATTTCCAGCAGCTGCGTTGTGCCAGGAGGCTTCCAAAAATTCTTGCGAGGTCGCAACCAAATCGTGGGTGCGCATGCGGATGCGATCCGGGTCACAGGCCACAACCACACTGCCCGCTGGAAGTACATCAAGAAAAGTTTGCATGCCCTCTGCAAGAACTGGCGCTAGCGCTTCCATTCCTTCTGGATAGATTCCAGCAACAATCTTTTCAAGCATCTCATTTAGTTCTGGGTGAATAGATTGAAGTGCTTTTGCTTTGGCTTTGACGCTTTCAGTAATTAACAACTCGCGACAAGGTGGCGCCCAAAGACCACCTTCGATTGCCCCCAAAGACCGTTGGTCCGAGACGGCAAACATTCTAATTTCATCAACCGTGTCTCCCCAGAATTCAATCCGAACCGGATGATCTTCACTTGGTGGGAATACATCGATGAGACCTCCACGAACTGCGAACTGGCCCCGCTTTTCAACCAAGTCCACTCGGGCATATCCAGCGTTTGCAAGATCTTGAATGACCGAATCAAAATCACGTTCGTCACCTTTATGAAGCAGCACAGGTTCAAGATCGCCGATACCGCTAACGATTGGCTGCAAGATTGCGCGAACAGGTGCCACAACAATCTTGATCTCTGGCTGTTGATCAGCAACCGCATGTTTCAATCGCCGCAGCACTGCCAATCTTCGACCAACCACATCGCTTGATGGCGAAAGTCGTTCGTGCGGAAGGGTCTCCCACGATACAAATTCGGCAATCTGACTTTCTGGAAAAAATGCGTGCAGGCTGGTCGCTAAGTCTTCGGCTTCTCGACCAGTTGCGGTGATTGCCAGCACCATTTGGCGTTCAGCCAAAGCTGCCAAAAGCCAAGGCCTAATGCCGACTGGTGCAACCACATCCAAAGCCACCGGTGAATCCACAACAGCGTTCCAGCTATCTGCTTTGCGCAGCAACTTAAGGGCTGAGGTCAATCGCCTGGTTTCAGACATCTATAGATATTTTCCTAATCAAAAGTTACGCAGTTAAAGCGGCGACAGCTGCAGCATGCAACCATGGACGAGCAGCTAGGAAAGATGGAGTGCGCGGAGGCATGTGGTTGAAGGTCAACTTATCGCCATTCAACTGCGTGACCTTGAGACCATGGTGCAAGCCGATTGCTGTCGGCGCTGCTGAATCCCATTCAAAGAAACCAACAGACGAGACATACACATCAGCCTTCTCGGTCAGGATCTGATACACCTTGCCGCCAACCGAACCGCAATTCATGACTTGAATACCGGTGTAACCATTCTCGAGTGCAAACTCTTGCAATCCGGTGCGGAGTTTTTCCACCATTTCAACTGGTTCGCGCGGAGAGGCAATAATCATGAGTGGCCGACCTGAGATTTTCTTATCAACCTCGATTGGGCTATCTGAGGTTGCATAAACCAAATCGTGATTTGGAATTGAAACTGCACCTGCAATGAAGGTTTGGGTGCTGGAATCGAGTAAGGCAATATGAACTGCAAACTCAGGCAATGAACGGGCGTATTCATAGGTGCCGTCAACTGGGTCAATAATCCAAACTCGGGTTGCACTCAACCGAATGTCAGAGTCCGCTGCTTCTTCTGAGAGCACAGCATCTTCGGGGCGATGAATCTTTAGTTGCTCAAGCAGCCAGTCATTGGATTTGGCATCGCCAAATTTGGCCAACTCTTTTGCACCCACTTCATCCCCAGCGGCAACCACATTTTCACTTCTGATCGTGAGCAGATACTTGCCTGCTTCGCGGGCAAGATAAATGGCTAATTCATGGTCATTCATTGGTTAAACCTTCCTTGTGCGGTTGCTAGATCTGTATCGATCAAAGTTTCTACGGCTTCGGCTGCGCGATCACAAAAATCTAGAGTTTCTTTCCACTCGCTCACGCTGAACGGTTTTAGTACGTAGCTAGCTGGATCCATTTGCCCAACTGGTCGACCAATTCCTAAACGAATGCGAAACCAATCTCCGGTTCCAAGGGATGCACGAATACTTTTTAATCCATTGTGGCCGTTGTCGCCGCCACCAAGTTTCATTCGAATTCTTTGAAAATCTAAATCTAATTCGTCGTGTAGCACGATGATGTTTTCAGCTGGAATTTTGTAGAAGAGGGAAAGCGGTGCAACAGCTTGGCCAGACCGATTCATAAACGTCATTGGCTTGATCAAAATAAATTTATGTTCTCCATGACGACCCTCTGCAACCAAAGCGGGAGATTTTTTGTTTTTGGAGAACTTAATGTTCATTCGGTTTGCTAAGGCATCAACTGCCAGGAAGCCGATGTTGTGACGAGTGCGTTCATATTCTGAACCAGGATTTCCTAATCCAATGATTAGCCAGTCAGCCATACAGCACCCTCCATTCCCTGAGCCAAGACTAAAGCCGCGCTCGATGAATCGGGCGCGGCTTTAGTGAAACGTTTAGCTGAGACGAGCTTTTACTTCGGCTGGTGTTAGAACAACCAAGTCAACGTGCTCAATAATCTGACGGACTGGATCCTTCTGAACTTCACGTGGAGCAACCAACTTGCCCGCTCCTGCGCCAGTCACTTCAAGCACAAGGTTTGCATTACGCAATGCCTTGCCTAGTTCGTGGGCGTCAACGGAAACGTGGATAAGTTCACTGCCGGCACCGTAAATAACGGCTGGTACTTGACCGGCGCGACGAAGGCGACGGGCAGCACCTTTACCGAAGTCGCTGCGCAGCTCGGCTGCGATTGAAATCTGTGGCACGGTCATGCTCCTGGGTCTCGTTACTTCATTATGGTTGCAACTCAGCAGGGGGCTAACGGCCACCACGTCGATGACGGTCAAGGAACCCTCGCCGAGGAGCGAGCGAAGTTTGCCAGATAACAAAATTGACCCCAACAGTGGGGGTCAATTTTGGGATTTAGGGGTTTTTACGCCTCAAAAATGTCCATTTGGTTGTCATCGAACAGAGCCGTTACTGAACCTTCGTTGAAGACCTCACTGATGGCATGCGCAATCAACGGTGCGATGGAAAGCACCTCAAGCTTGTCAAAACGACGATCTTCAGGGATTGGCAAAGTGTCTGTGACGTAGACCTTGCTGATTCCAGATTCGCTGAGCCGGGCCTTTGCGGGCTCCGAGAAAATTCCATGTGTTGCAGTAACGATGACATCTTTGGCGCCAGCTTCAAACAAGGTTTCGGCAGCTTTGACGATCGTTCCACCAGTATCGATCATGTCATCCACAATCACACAGATGCGGCCTTTAACTTCACCGACGACCTCAAACATCTTTACTTGGTTCGGAACATCCGGATCGCGACGTTTGTGAATGATTGCAAGCGGCGCACCTAACGTGTCAGTCCACTTTTCTGCAACTCGCACGCGGCCTGCATCTGGTGAAACAACCGTCACCTGCGAAGTGTCAACAGTTTGCTTGATGTGTCGAGCGATGATTGGAAGTGCAAACAAGTGATCCACTGGGCCATCAAAAAATCCCTGAATCTGCGAAGTATGCAAATCAACTGCCATGATGCGATCTGCACCGGCTTGTTTAAACAAATCACAAACCAAGCGGGCCGTGATTGGCTCGCGGCCACGATGCTTTTTATCTTGCCTTGCATAACCAAGGAATGGCGCAATCACCGTGATTCGCTTTGCTGAGGCACGCTTTAGCGCATCAACCATGATTAGGTGTTCCATAATCCATTTGTTGATTGGCATGCTGTGGGTTTGAAGAACAAATGCATCACAGCCGCGAACAGATTCTTCAAAGCGAACGAAGACTTCACCATTAGCAAAGTCGTACGCAGTGGTGGGGACTAAGTCTGTTCCCAATTCTTTCGCAACAGCAGCTGCGAGCTCTGGGTGTGAACGTCCACCAAAAAGCATGAGCTTTTTGCTGATGCGTGCCTCGACTCCGGTCACGGTTTCTCCATTTCGGTTGTTGAATCATTTTCTTCGAGAGATTTTTTCGCTGCAGCTGCAGATGCTGAGCCAGAGCGCTTGTTCAGCACCCAGCCCAGAATGTTTGATTGTTTTACTCGAGCCACTCCAAGCGAGCCAGCTGGTACGTTCACAGTGATAACACTGCCCGCCGCGGTGTAGGCGCCATCGCCTATTTCTACTGGGGCAACCAGCATTGTGTCTGAACCAATTCGCACTTCGTTTCCAATCACAGTGCGGTGTTTGGTTTGACCGTCATAGTTCACAAAGACGGTAGCTGCGCCGATGTTTGAGTTAATGCCTATTTCAGCATCACCAACGTACGAGAGGTGTGGAACTTTTGAACCAGCTCCAACAATTGAGTTTTTAATTTCGACGAATGCGCCGGCTTTCGCATTAGAACCAAGCTGCGTGCCTGGGCGCAAGAAGCTAAACGGTCCGACTTTTGCCGATTCACCAATTACCGATTCGAGTGCATGCGATTTAACAACTTGTGCGCCTTGCATAACTGCGCAGTCCACCAACGTTGTGTCTGGGCCAATCACCGCATCTGAGGCGATAGCGGTTGAACCTTCTAGGTGCGTGTTAGGTCGGATGAGAACGTCCGATGCGATTACAACATCAGCGCCAATCCAGGTGGTGTCAGAGTCTTCAATGGTTACACCGGCATGCATCCAGGCAAGATTGATTCGGTCTTGCATGATTGTTGATGCAACTGATAGTTGCCAGCGATCATTTACGCCCATAACTTCTGATTCAAGTTCGGCAACAAATGCAGAGACCTTATTTCCTGCCTTAATTTGGATTTCCAAAACTTCAGTGAGGTATTCCTCACCCTGGGCATTGTTCGTCGTCAGTTTGGCCAGTGAGTCAATAAGAACGCGGGCGTCAAAGACATAAATTCCAGAATTGATCTCCGCAACATTCAACTCTTCTTCAGTTGCATCTTTGTGTTCAACAATTTTGCTGAGTGAACCATCTGCCGCCCGAATCACTCGACCGTAGCCAGTGGGGTCGAACAACTCAGCTGTTAGCACAGTTGCAGATGACCCACTTGCACGATGGTCAGCCAACAACGCTGAAAGAGTTTCGCTAGTCAACAATGGAGTGTCACCAGTCAGCACAATAACTAGCCCGGAAACATCTACTCCGCGCTTTGCCAAGTCAGTAAGTGCCACTTTTGTTGCGTGGCCAGTGCCTTTACGTTCGGCTTGAACTGTCGTTACAACTTGTGGATGGGTGTGGTGTAACCAGTTTTCGACTGCTTCTCGACCGGCACCAGTCACAACACAAACGGCCGTTGGTGACAAGCTCGAAACCGCGTGCAAAACGTGACCCAAAAGTGGGCGCCCCAATACTTCGTGCAGAACTTTGGGGGTCTTAGATTTCATTCGCGTACCCTCGCCTGCCGCTAAAACTAAAGCGAGCAAAGGCGCAGACAACGGATCCTCCGAGCATTAGGGACGTAGCCCGAACCTTAGTGTGGATTCAACTTAATTTGTAGGATGCACAAGCGCCTAAACAAAAGAAAGCTCCCCGTCGAGGATTCGAACCTCGGCTAACGGCTCCAAAGGCCGCTGTGCTGCCGCTACACCAACAGGGAAAATCAGGGCGCATTTTGCTGCCTAAGCAATCACTTTGGCTAATTGGGGTGAAATTAGGTCACGAATTAGCCGACCTTCAACAGCCCAAAACCCGTGCAATGGTTTCGGATTCAGCCACCACCGCACTAGAGTCTCCATTCATGAACGCCTCACTCACTCCAATCGATGGATTTGCGAACGATCCGGCTCGCCGCCCGCGGCCAGTCGATCCACAGCCGACCCGTAAACGGATGAGTGCGCTAGAACGTCGTGAACAACTCATTCGAGTCGGCCGCACGTTGTTTGCCCAAAAAGGTTTTGAGTCTGTAACCATCGAAGAGATTGCCCACAAAGCTGATGTCAGCAAGCCAGTTGTTTACGAACACTTTGGCCGCATTGAACTCGATGGTCGCGAGGTGGGTGCGAAAGAAGCACTTTACGCAGTGATTGTGGATCGGGAAATTGCCGAACTGCTCACCACCATTCAAGACGCACTAAATGCATCCCAACCTTTGGCTAAATTAGAAGCTGCTGCGCTCGGCATGTTGAGTTACATTGAAGATAACTCTGAAGGTTTTTCAATCATCGTTCGCGATTCACCAGTTGGCATGACAAGTGGTTCGTTCAGTTCGTTGATCACTGACATTGCGATGCGGGTTCAGCATCTGCTTGCTAGCGAATTCAAACGTCGGAAACTCAACCCGAAGTTCGCACCACTATATGCACAAGCTCTTGTAGGTATGGTCGCTTTAACTGGCCAGTGGTGGTTAGAAACCCGCAAGCCATCAAAAGAAGAAGTTGCATCACACTTGGTGAATCTGGCTTGGAACGGCCT
>JBIKSQ010000035.1:0-10364 GCA_044348555.1 Candidatus Nanopelagicales bacterium
GCATAGGTGCCTCTACATTGATTACGTTCTATAAGTACAGATTTGAGAACTGTGGGAAAATCTGTCATCACTGCATCAACTCCAAGATCAAGCAGCCTATGCATATCAGGCACCGAATCTATGGTCCAGACGTGCAAATCAAGGCCCAATTCATGCACAAAATGAATAAACTTTTGGTTAATTATGCGCAGGCCGTAAGCCTTCTCCGGTGCCTGTACTGCTATGACACCAGCTGGAATATGGAAACTTTTGCCGGCTCGAGCGGACAGGATTAAATCCCGCAGTTCGGTTGAACCCAGGCTCGTCGCTACTTCTGGTAACGCCATTCGGATTGTCGACAATCTACGAGTCTCAAAAGATGCCACACAAACCCGTTCCCACAAATCAGAGCGGTTCTCCAAAAAAGCAATCAATGGCTTGACCACGGCATCCGACTTTGGATCCAGGTTTAGCCGAATGTGCTTCGGCAGCCAATCCAGAAAGTCAGAAAGTCGCAGAATGGCATCGCCGTTACGTTGCTTCAAAACTGCTAAATCGCGATATTTGAGATGGGAGATTGCGCCTCGAAGCCCGAAGTTGCGCAACAGCCGGTCGTCATGGCTAATGACAAGCTCACCATCTTGAGTGACTTGTAAGTCTGTTTCTATAGCTAGAAATCCCAAATCAACTGAGTGCGCAAAGGCACTGATTGTGTTCTCCAGATTCTCACCAGCACCGCCTCGATGTGGGATGCCAAATTGAGACTCGATCCCTAGATATCCCACATAGCCCATTTCGCCGATAATGATGATTATGACACTTTACTGAAATCCGGTTCAGTTAAACCAGCTCCCCCCAGCCGGCGCTACCAAACTGTCAACTCGGGCGAAAGTATGAACGCTGCAGCAACTCGGCGCAATGGCTGTCAGTGAGTTTTCTTGCTTGGTTTCTTGGTTAGGTACTTAGAAATCCCTCGGATATTCAGTACTGATATTCAGGATTTAATCGTGGCTGGGAATCTCCTGCGCTCACTCCCCTAGGGATGATTCAGCATTCTGCTGGAAGCATCTTTAACTGTGATTTCCACCAGCACGAATGTGCAGCAAAGTATTTCGTGGGGCTGGTTACTTGACTGATCCAGCCGTCAAGCCGCGGACGAAGTAGCGCTGTAGCCCGAAAAAGACCATCAGAGGTACTACAAGCGAGATGAACGAACCAGCAGCCACATCCTGCCAACCTTCGCCATACTGGCCCAGCATCCGCAACAGGCGGTAAGTCATAGTCGACTTCTGCTCTCCTACGAAGATGAAGGCAATCAAGTAGTCGTTCCAGACCCACAGGAACTGGAAAATCGCAAAGGATGCGATAGCTGGAACCGACATCGGGAGCACTAGTTTCCAGAAAATCTGGAAGTAGCTAGCGCCATCCACACGAGCAGCCTCAATTAAAGAGTGCGGCAGCGTCAACATGTAGTTACGCAAAATGTAAATCGCCAGTGGAAGCGCGAAAGCCGAGTGAACTACCCAGGCGCTGACGTAGGTACCAGTAAGAGTTATACCAGTGGTGTTCTGGAACCAAACCATACCTTTCAGCACAGGAAGCAATGCTGACTGCAATGGGATAACCATCAGACCAACGATGGCTGCGAAATAAATCTCTTTGCCTTTGAAATTCAAGAAGGTGAATGCGTAAGCTGCATTTGCAGCGATCATTAGAGGCAAGATTGTGGCCGGAATCGTGATCGCAAATGTGTTGATTAGCGAATCCAGCATCCCACTCTCGAATGAGTTTTGGTATGCCTCAGTTGACCAGATTGTTTCCAGCGGGTTGAAGAAACCTTCCCACCAGGGTGAAACCTCGGCGTCTTGTCTCCGGCGAAGTGAAGTAATGAAAAGCCCAACTGTAGGAATCGACCAGATGCCAACTAAAAAGATCAAACCAATTGTGCTGCCGTAGTTGAGAGTCTTCGAAACTGAACCTGATTGTTTTGTACTCATCGCAGCATCTCCTGTTGACGAACAGTTCTAATCTGCAGCCACATCAGCGGCGTAATCAACACGGTTAGCACCATAACAATTGCGGAAGCATTTCCGAGTTTGCCAGCTTCAAAGAACTGGATGTACCACTCGTAAGCCAAGACTTTGGTATCAAAGTTTCCACCTGTCATGGCCAACACGACATCAAATATCTTCATGACCATGATGAGGGTTGTAATGAACACGGCCATGACTGTTCCCCATACTTGCGGCAAAATCACACGCATAAAGATCTGATACGCGTTAGCGCCATCGATGCGGGCGGCTTCTAGTGTTTCTTCAGGTACGGCTTTGATTGCCGCCGAGATGATGACCATTGCGTAACCGGTTTGCAACCAAACCACGACGGCCATCAGCATGAAGCTGTTCAGATGGAAGGTGCTGATTGTGAGCCATGGTTGACTCTCGAAACCAGCGCCCTCTGCTACGGCATTAAAGAAACCAATAACAGGCCGTCCAGGTGGGCTGTAGACATACATGTAAGACCAGATTGTTGATGCGGCAATCAAACTGATTGACATCGGCATAAAGATCAAAGATTTAAAAACTTTTTCGCGACGGGGTCCAACGTTGTTGGACAAGGTTGCAACCATGGTTCCAAAGAACACTGTGATTGCTGGAACGAACATTACCCAGAGGAAGTTGTTTAGAAGGATGCTGTAGAAGCTGGCATCGCCGAGCATTTCTACATAGTTTTCAAAACCAACCCACTCTTGAAACCTACTGTTAGCCCGAAACGACCAATTGATTGTTTGCACAAAGGGATAAACCAGAACGATGAGCAACAAGAAAGCTGCTGGTGTTAGGAATGCAAAAACATTGAACTTCTCTGCGATTTTTTCAGGAAGCAAATTAAGTAGTGCGTTGAGTAGCCAGAAAAGTAAGTAACTCCCCGCCACGCCCAGCAGGACTGCGACTAAGCCGTAGAGGATGTCACCCATTAAATGCTCCACTCATCAAAGTAGGAAGTTGAACCTTACATCGACCAATGTTTGCGGCGCCAACAATGTTGGCGCCGCAAACGTTTTGAATCATTTGACTCTAATTAGTACTTAGCGTCAATTCTTGCTGATGCTTCGGCCCAAGTCGCACGACCTGCAACGAAATCAGTTCCGGCTGCCCAGAATTCAGCATTAACTTCTGCTGGCATCTGATCAGAGGCGTCGAAGCCGAATACTGCAGCTGCAGCCATGGCATCACCGATTTTGCGGTTCAGTTCGTTCGGGTAAAGGGCTGAGTCGAAGGTGGAGTGAGGTGAGATTGCTCCACCATTAACCATGTACTTCAAAACATCTGGACTAGCTAGGAATGCTGCAACCTTGGCTACATCGGTGTCCACGTGACCATCGAATACTGCGAAGAGGTCACCGCCACCGATAACTCCAGCCTGTCCACCTGCTGGTGTAGGAACTGGGAATGCATCGAAGTTGCTGTAATCGCCTTCAGCTACAGCTGCAACGATTTCTTCTGGGGTGAAGCCCACGATGAAGGAACCTTGACGCAGCATGAAGCACTGACCGGACTCAAGTCCGCCAGTTTCGAACAACGGAGCAGTGTTACCGAATGAATCGGTAGCCATTGAAACGCCGCCGCCGTTAACTTGGCCTTCAGCCAATAGACGAGCAGCTACGTAATCGGCAGCCTGGGTAACTTCTGCAGATGCGAAGTCAAGGTCGCCAGTGATCCACTGTGCGTACTTTTCGGCACCGTGGAACATCAATACGTACTGTTCCATCCAGTCGGTAAATGCCCAACCGGTTGCTTCGCCTGATTCAATACCTGCACACCATGGGTAACCTGAACCGTCAGCCTGAATCTGTGCCTCAAGTGCCTGTAGTTCTTCTTCGGTGGTAGGAACTTCATAACCATTTGCTGCGAAAGCTTCTGGGTTGAAGAAAATCAAGGACTTCATGTTTGCTGATACTGGCAAGCCGTAGAGAGCACCGTCGACAGCTGCGAGTGAATCCCAGCCTGGTACAAGTGAGCTTAGAGCTGCTGATGTATCAAACACATCTGCCAATGGAACTAGGTAGTCAACTAGACCCTTCAACCCACCTGGCTGTGGCCATAGTGCGATGTCTGGTTCCTGACCGGATTCAATCTTCACTTTGATGTCAGTGTCGAAAGCTGCTAGTGGAGTGAAAGTGATTTCGATTCCATTAGCTTCACCAAACTCTGTTAGAGCTTGCTGAAAGTTTGCTGCATCAACTTCACCGTAGCCACCCATGATGGATACGACGCCGTCGCCCTCAGGCACACCGGCATCTGTTGGTTCTGCTTCTGAGCTGCAAGCTGCGAACATCAATGCTGATGCAGCGGCGAGAGCGCCAAAGCGGAGAGTCTTGGACTTAAACATCCAGATTTCCTTCCAATAGGACAAGGGGTTGGTTTAACCCTGTGTTAATGAAACTGCCTACGGATAACTAACACAATTGAAAAGGCCCTTTTTGCAGTAACGCTTCCGCATAAAGAATTTTTTGTTTCACGAAAGTTGCACAGATTTACTTATTTCAGGGCTGAATGTTCCTAATTGAGGCGGTTGACTCCCGAACAATAAGCTGAACTGGGAGCACAAATTTGTTCGGGGGCTCCTCGTTACTCTCCATGCGGCTGATCAACTGCCAGGCCGCTACCTCTGGAATTGCGTCTACCGGCTGTCCCACCGTGGTGAGCCCCACCGATTCCGCAATATCGTGATTGTCAACACCAATAACTGAAATGTCTTGAGGGACTCTTAAGCCCATTCTGCGCGCCGCACCGATAACGCCAATCGCCATTTCATCACTAGCTGCGAAGATTGCGGTCGGGTAATTTCCACTAGCGAGCACTCCCCTGACTGCCGCATCAGCACTTCGAGCTGTGAAGTCTGCTGTTAAGTTCCAATTAGGATTGTTTTCAATTCCAGCAATTTTCAAGGCTTGTAAAAATCCTTCTCGGCGATGACTTGGAGTACTAAATTCATCTGGATCATTTGGATCTGATGAAACAATTCCAATTCTTGTATGCCCAAGGTTTATCAAATGCTCAGTTGCCATACGACCCACCGCAATGTCGTCAATCACAACTGCAGTGAAGCGTTTATCAAACATGTCAACCATCACGGTTGGTACTCGTTTACGAACAAGATAACTCATGTCTGTTTCAGAGATCGGCTTGCTGACTAGCACTACACCTTGAATTCCGAAGTGTTCCAGGTGTTCGGCAATAGAAACTATTTCACCAGAACTCGTGTTTGGTCTGAAAACAACCGCTTCAATCCCCCGCTCCCGCATCACAGCTTCGACACCCTCAATAATCTGCGCAAAATACCAACGGCCAATAAATGGAACCACGATTGCAACTTTTTGGATATCTCGTTTGCTGCTGGATTGTCGAATCGGCAACTTGTAGTTCAACTCTGCTGCTGCAGCCTGCACCCGCATAGTCGTTTCGGCAGAGATATTCGTGTGGTGACGCAGCGCGCGAGAAACTGTCGCGATTGATACCCCAGCGGCGTTCGCAACATCTCGAATAGTTGGAGACATGATTACCTATTCCCTGCAACTCTTATGAAACACTAATGTACGCATAAGAGTATTGCAGGGAGTTTGCATGAAACAACAGGTTGCCGTAATTGGTGAAGGCGTCATCGATCGCTTCTTTGATGCTGAGGGTTCAAGAGATGTTATTGGTGGATCCCCGCTGAATACAGCGGTTGCGCTCAGACGGGCCGGTGTAGATGCCACTTGGTGGGCCAAGATTTCAAATACGGATGAGGGTTCGGTCATTCTGAGTTATGCGCAAAACAATGGGGTTGTCGCTGAGGGTGCTGAAAAAATTGATGCACCAGCAGCGATTGTGGGTATCCACCTGAATGCCGATGGCGTCCCGAGCTACGACTTTGCTTTGGAAAACGCGGCAGATTGGCAATGGCAACCCGAAGATTTTGCGGGCCTTGTTGGCTATGCAGCCGTTCAGGTCGGCAGCCTCACCTCGGTTATGGAACCAGGAGCGGGTCATATCTATAAGGCTCTGCAAAATCTTCGGTCCACTACTCATCGACCCTTGATCTCCTACGACCCGAACATTCGGCCAAAGGCTGCTGACTCCGCTGAGGCCGCTAGCCGCATCAGAAGTTATGTTCAGAAAATATTGACCGTGGCAGATGTAGTCAAAGTTTCAGACGAAGATCTCGAATGGTTAGACCCCAATCAAGCGCCAGCCGAGACGGCCCAGCAGTGGTCTCAAACGCCAGGTATACAAATCGTGGTCATGACGCGCGGAGCCAACGGAGCGGCTGCGTTTGTGAACGGCAAACTGGAAGCTGAAGTTGCAGGCGAAAAGGTTGAAGTTATCGACACGGTTGGTGCTGGCGATACATTCATGGCATGGCTGCTCATGCAGATCTTGGAAATCGGACAGGTTCCAACTGATCCCGCTCAGCTCACTTCGATACTTACACTTTCAGCAAAAGCTGCCGCTGTGACTTGCTCTCGAGCCGGTTGCAATCCCCCGTTGCGCGATGAGGTTAGGTAGTAAGTCGCATTCAACTCTACGCAGGCAGGCTTCTACTCTGCCAAATCGTTGATGTCGGGACAGGTGCAAACCAAATTGCGATCTCCAAAAGCTCCATCAATTCGCCCAACCGATGGCCAGAACTTGCCCTTGGATGTCATGCCATTTGGAAAAGCTGCTTTGTGTGCATATTCCGGATCTCCGAGATTGATTAAATACTCAGAGGTGTGCGGAGCATTTGCTAACTGACTACTCGCATGCAGCTCTGGGTTCTTCGCAATCTCTTCAATCTCTGCGTGAATCGAAATCATCGCGTCAATGAATCGGTCGACCTCTACTAACGATTCAGATTCGGTTGGTTCAACCATCAGAGTGCCAGCAACTGGGAAAGACATGGTTGGTGCATGAAAGCCGTAGTCCATCAAGCGCTTAGCAATGTCATCAACTGTCACACCAGACGTCTTTGTGATTTCGCGAATGTCGAGAATGCATTCGTGTGCGATCAGCTTGTTGCTGTTGGTGTACAGAATTGGGTAATAATCCCGCAACCTTGCAGCTATGTAGTTTGCGCTCAAAACAGAAATCTCGGTTGCAGTCTTTAAGCCAGCTGCACCCATCATTCGAATGTAGGCGTACGAAATAGGAAGAACTCCAGCTGAGCCAAAGTTTGCTCCAGAGACAGCACCTACGGCACCGGTTGGATTCAACGGATCAGAAGGCAAGAACGGAGCCAAATGCGCCTTAACGCCAACTGGGCCAACGCCGGGTCCGCCACCGCCGTGTGGAATCGCAAAAGTCTTATGCAAATTCAGATGTGAGACATCGGCGCCAAATTTGCCAGGTTTTGCCACTCCAACCAACGCATTTAAATTCGCACCATCAACGTAAACCTGACCACCAGCAGCATGCACAATCTCGCATAACTCCGTGATCGTCTCTTCGTAAACACCGTGGGTTGAAGGATAAGTAACCATGATCGCGGCCAAATTCCCTTCGTGCTTGGCAATCTTTTCCCGCAGATCATTTAAATCAACATAGCCAACCTCATCACAGGCAATCACGACAACCCGCATTCCAGCCATGACAGCTGACGCAGCATTCGTGCCGTGTGCAGAACTAGGTATCAGGCAGATGTCGCGATGACTTTCGCCCCGACTTGCATGGTACGCAGAGATGGCAAGCAACCCTGCGTACTCTCCTTGGGAGCCGGCATTTGGTTGCAGTGAGACGGCGTCATAGCCAGTTATCTCAACCAGATAATCAGTTAGCCGCTGAATAAGTTCTAACCAGCCGGCTGCAGAAACACTTGGCGCATACGGATGGATGCTCGCGAACTCTGGCCAAGTTACAGCCGCCATTTCGGTTGCAGAATTAAGTTTCATCGTGCACGAGCCAAGCGGGATCATGGAACGATCTAGCGCAATATCCAAGTCCATCAGTCTGCGCAAGTAGCGCATCATTTCGGTTTCAGTTTGATAATCATTGAATGCCGCTGCGCTCAACGGTGAGTCCGTGCGCAACAGGGACGCGGCGATTTGCTCGGTTGCGACGGATACAGACTCTTTAGCTGGTTGCACACCGGCTTCTCGTAAAGCATCAACTAAACGACTGAAGGACTGCTCGCTTGTAGTTTCATCAAAGGAGAAACTCAACAACGAAGGTGAAACCATTCGAGTTTGAATGCTCCGCAGTTCCAGGCTCTTTTGAACTTTCGCGGCATTATCAACCTGAATCACGACGGTATCAAAAAACCCATCATGTTGAGAGCCGAACGAATCCGCAAAACGACTTGCAAACGAATGAACAGTTTCGGCGATCTGTTTTAGTCCTTCATACCCGTGATAACTGGCATACATTGCGGAGATGATTGCTAACAAAGCCTGGGCTGTACAAATGTTGCTTGTGGCTTTTTCTCTGCGAATGTGTTGCTCTCGGGTTTGCAGCGCCAATCGGTAAGCGATGTTTCCATGAACATCTTTAGAGACACCAACCAAACGTCCGGGCAACGAACGTTCCATGCCGCTACGCACTGCCATAAATCCAGCGTGTGGTCCACCAAATCCCATCGGCACACCAAAGCGTTGCGCGGTACCGATCGCCACATCGGCGCCCATTTCACCAGCTGATTTGATTAGTACTGATGCAAGAAGATCAACCGCAACCACAACTAGAACATCTACAGATTTTGCCTTCGCGCAAATCTCGCTGATATCTCTTACCCGGCCTGATGTACCAGGATTGGAAATAAGCACTCCATAAGCATCAGTGAAATCGAAATCAGTATCCGCACAAATAACTAACTCGATATCGAGTGGCTTTGCTCGAGTTTGCAGAACGGAAATAGTCTGAGGATGAGTATCTACATCAACCAAAAAACGTTTTGAGGTTTTCTTTGTTGTTCGCAACGCGAGAGTCATTGCCTCAGCTGCTGCTGTCGACTCATCTAGTAGGGATGCACCGGCAACATCAAGACCAGTTAGATCCGTGACCATGGTTTGGAAGTTCAGTAAAGCTTCGAGCCGACCTTGGGAGATTTCTGGCTGATACGGCGTGTACGAGGTGTACCAGCCTGGATTTTCCAACAAGTTTCGCTGAATCACTGAAGGTAAAAGAGTTCCGTAGTAGCCCTGTCCGATGTAACAGTCGGCGAGCTTGTTTAGGTTTGCCAACTCGCGAAGCTCTTGGATGATTTCAGTTTCAGAAACGGCTGCGGGTAAATCGAGGGAATCAAGCAGCGCAATCTCCGCGGGCAAAGTGCCAGCCATCAAATCGGAAAGCGAATCAGAATTCAAAGCTTTCAACATTACATTTTGAGCTGTTGCATTTATACCAACATGGCGCTTAACAAAAGCAGACATAGTGGGACCGACCTCTCTCGGATCCCCTCTGTAATCAGCCGAAGCAGCCTGAGAGTTTCGGGACAAGCCCTTTCCCCTACGGCGGGTTTTCACCACTTTTCAGAACCCTAAAGCTGAGACGGTACATGTACCTGAGAGTTTCCGGGGGGTTGCTCCTTCGGTGGCAGAGTTGCACTCTCCCGCCTCACCTGTTTCAGGGGTGGTGGAACCCTAGTTCAAAATCTCAACTTGCGGCGGATTTACGAGCTGCCCGTCGAACTGACAACTCATCACTGCCCTCAATTTGATTCAAATCAGATTCAAAGTCTTCAGACGGAAGGCTGGCCAAAGTCCCAGCAATCTCAGTGGAAACAACTCCGATTGCGATTCCGAACACTGCTTGACCGCCGCGCAAAATATCAATGACCTCATCATCAGTTCGACATTCATAGATTGAAGCGCCATCGGACATCAAGGTCACGGCAGAAATGTCATCAATGCCTTGTTCGCGTAGGTGTTCAATCGCAGCCCGGATGTTTTGAAGCGATACTCCAGTATCTAGCAAACGCTTGACGATTTTGAGTTCTAGAACATCTTGAAAGCTATAAAGCCGAACGGTCCCAGATCCAGTGGCTTGTCGAATCGAAGGCGCTACTAGTCCAGTTCGGGCCCAGTAATCCAATTGGCGATAGGAGATTCCCACGGCATTGCAGGCAACGGCACCCTTATAGCCAGGGGCACTTTTGTTTTCCATTTAAGACTCCTAACGCGATGAGCCAAATCTAATCCTCTGAGCCCTCCAGAAACCCTCGACACGCCCGTAACTCTAAACTTCTAGTTGAAGGTTTAACCCTAAACCTTAGGTTGAAGGTTAAGCGAGAGTTTCATCCAAACCTGAGCGAACCAAAGCGGTGTGAAGTCCAACTGTTAACGCCGCAACTTCACGGGCCTTATCGGCCGCCTCGGCAAGAGAGTTCTCGTCTTTCTTCTTGGCTATTGGCGAGGCCACTTGAGAAAT